>JBIJBH010000018.1:0-17781 GCA_044345315.1 Lysobacteraceae bacterium | reverse complement strand
CAGATGGATCCGCAGCAGCGTCTGCTGCTGATGACGATCTGGCATGCGCTGGAAGACGCCGGCCTCACCCGCGCCGATCTGGCGCGCTCGCGCACCGGCGTGTTCGTCGGCCAGTGCGCCAACGACTACGCGATGCTGTGCATGCGCCCGGAGTTCGCGCTCGACGGCCACGCCGCCACCGGCATGGCCTGCGCGATCTCGGCCAATCGGGTGTCGTATTTCCTCGATGTGCGCGGACCGAGCCTGGTCGTCGATACCGCCTGTTCGTCGTCGCTGGTGGCGCTGCACGAAGCGGTGCGCAGCCTGCGCGCCGGCGAATGCGAGCGCGCGATCGTCGCCGGGGTGAACCTGTTGCTGAATCCGACGATGGACGAGATCGGCCGGCGTTCGGGCATGCTCTCGCCGCAGGGCGCCTGCGCCAGTTTCGATGCCTCCGCCGATGGCTACGTGCGCGCCGAGGGCGTGGCCGCGATCGTGCTGACCCGCGAGGACGCGTTGCTGGACGGCGTCGAGCGCGCGCAGGCGTGGATCCTCGGCAGCGCGATCAATCAGGACGGCCGCAGCTTCGGCCTGACCGCGCCCAACGGCGAATCGCAGCGCGCGGTGATGCGCGCGGCGCTGGCCGACGCGCAGCTCGCGCCGGCGCTGGTCGATGCGATCGAGGCGCACGGGACCGGAACGCCGCTCGGCGATCCGATCGAATTCGCCGCGCTGGCGGATGTCTACGGCGGCGAACGCGCGGCACCGGCGCTGGTCGGTTCGGTGAAATCGAACATCGGTCATCTGGAAGGCGCCGCCGGCATCGCCGGCGTGGTCAAGGCGGTGCTGTGCCTGCAGCGTCAGGCGATGCCGCCGCTGGCCGGATTCGTCGCCGCCAATCCGCGTCTGGCCGCCTGCGCGGGTCTGGATCTGGCGACCGGCGCGACCCGCGCGGTCGCGCTGCGGCACATCGCGGTGACGTCGATGGGATTCGGTGGCAGCAATGCGCATGTGCTGCTGCAGGCGGGTCAGCCGGCCGCCGCCGGCGACGCCCCGGCCGGCTCGCTTGCGCTGCCACTGTCGGCGGAAACCGCGCCGGCGCTGTCCGCGCTGGCCGCCGCGCACGCCGAGGCCATCGCGCGCGCGCCGGCGCAGTGGCGGCGTCATGTGCGCGCCGCGGCGACCCGGCGCGGCGCGCTCGGCCTGCGCGCCTGCGTGGTCGCCGACGACGCGCAGAGCCTGTTGCAGGGTCTGGCCGCGGTGCAGGCCGCGCCGGCGACCGAGCACCGCGCACGCGGTCCGAAACTCGCGATCGTGCTCGATGCGCACGCAGCGCGGCTGCCGGATCGCGACATCGCCGCAGCGGCGCCGGATGCGTTCGACGCCGCTCGTCTCGCCGCGCGCGCCGCGGCCGAACGTCTGCGCACGGCGGACAGTGGCGATGTCGACATCGACGCCGCTGCCGCGGCGGCGGGCTGGCTGGGCTGGCTCGACCGCGCCGGCATCCGCCCCGAAGCCGTGTTCGCCCGCGAGGACGACGCGTCGCTCGCGCGCCTGTTCGCGCCGGCGGGCACCGAACTGCGCATCGCCGTCTCCGAACGCGATGAGGCAGTCGATCACGCACTCGAGCGCGCGCTCGCGGCCGACGCCGAAGGCGCGGGCATCGAGATGCTGCTGTGGCTGGGCGGCGAGCCCTCGCCATCGCTGCGCGCACGCCTGGAAGCGTCCGGCGCCTGCGTGCATGCGCTGGCCGGCGGCGATCCGCGGCCGTCCGCGCTGGCCCTGCTGGCTGAACTCTTCCGACGCGGCGCGACCATCGACTGGCGCGCGCTCTACGGCGTCGCGGCCGACGCCGCGATCGCGCTGCCGCTGTATCCCTTCGACACGCAGTCCTGCTGGCTCGAACGAGCGATCCAGGATGCCCCGACGACTTCGCCGACCATGCCGACCACCGCTTCGCACACGCCCGCCGCTTCCGCCGTCTCCGCCGCCCCGGTGTCCGCCGCGGAGGCCTGGCTCGTCGATCTGCGCGCGAATCTCGCCACCCTGCTGGGACAGACGCCCGCCGAACTCGGCGCCGAGCGCAGCTTCCTCGATCTGGGCGCGGATTCGCTGGTGCTCACCGACTTCCTCAATCACGTGAAGATCGTCGGCGGCATCGAACTGCCGCTGTCGGATCTGTTCGATCGCCTGACCAGCCTCGCGCGCCTGTCCGAATGGCTGGCCGCGCGCGCGCCGGCACCGGTCGCGACGCCGGCCGCCGCGCCCGCGGTCGCCGCGGTGCCCATGGCGGCGACCCCGGCGCCCGCTGCGGTCGCGACGGTCGCCGCTGCGCCGACGCCGTCCGCGCCTGTCGTGCCTGCGCCTGCGGCGTACGCCCCGGTCGTTGCCGCGACGCCCGCGGCTGCGCTTCCGGCCGAAGGTGCGCAGTCGCTGATGCAGGCGCAGCTCGCGGCGTTCGAACGTCTGGTGCAGGCGCAGTTGCAGACCTTCGCCGTCGGCGGTTCGGCGGTCGCCGCAGCGCCCGTCGCCGCGGCGCCCGCGCCGGTCGCTGCCGTGGTCGCCGCGCCCGCACCCGCAGCACCGGCGCCTGCGCCCGCGCAGCCGGCGGCGCCGGTCGCAGGCGCGGGCCCGCTGGCCGCCGGTCCGACGGGCGGGGTCGAGCTGACCGCGCAGCAGCAGGCGCACATCGATGCGCTCGCGGCCGCCTACGGCGAGCGCACGGCCGCGTCCAAGCGCTACGCCAGCGAGTATCGCGATGTCTTTTCCGACTATCGCTCCTCGCTCGGCTTCCGCCTGATCTCCAAGGAGATGACCTATCCGCTGGTGGTCGAACGCGCCGCCGGCGCGCGCATCGTCGATCTCGACGGTCACGAGTACATCGATCTCACCATGGCCTTCGGCTCGTGCCTGCTCGGCCACAATCCGCCGACGGTGATCGACGCGCTGCGCGACCAGCTGCAGTACGGCATCCAGGTCGGCCCGAAATCGCCGCTCAGCGGCCGCGCCGCGCGGCTGGTGTCCGAACTCACCGGCATGCCGCGCGTGGCCTTCGCCAATTCCGGCACCGAAGCGGCGATGACTGCGGTGCGCATGGCGCGCGCGGTCACCGGCCGGACCCGCTACGCGCGCTTCACCGGGTCCTATCACGGCCATGCCGACACCGTGCTGGCGCGCGCCGGCAAGGACGGCGCCGGCGTGCCGATGACCGCGGGCGTGCCCGCGGCGGTCGCCGCCGAAGCGCTGGTGCTCGATTACGGCAGCGACGCCGCGCTGGAGACCATCCGCCGTCACGGCCACACGCTGGCGGCGGTGCTGGTCGAACCGGTGCAGAGCCGTCGCCCCGGACTGCAGCCGGGCGAATTCCTGCGCCGCCTGCGCGCGATCGCCGACGAATGCGGCTTCGCGCTGATCTTCGACGAAATCATCACCGGCTTCCGTCTCGCCCGCGGCGGCGCGCAGGAGTACTTCGGCGTGCGCGCGGATCTGGCGGTGTACGGCAAGGTCGCCGGCGGCGGCATGCCGATCGGCATCGTCGCCGGGCAGCCGCGTTTCATGAACGCGATCGACGGCGGCGCCTGGCGCTACGGCGACGCATCCGCGCCGCAGCCGCCGACCACCTTCTTCGCCGGCACCTTCAGCGGACATCCGCTGACCATGGCCGCGACCGTGGCCGCGCTCGAACACGTGCGCACGCATGCCGACACGCTGTATCCGACGCTGAACGCGCGCACCCGCGACATGGTCGCGCGGATCAACGCCGGCTTCGCCGCCGACGGTCTGCCGATCCACGCCGACTGCGCCGGTTCGCTGTTCCGGTTCGTGTTCATGAAGAACTACAGCGTGGAATTCCAGCCGGTCGAAGCGCCGCTGTTCTTCTATCACATGGCCCTCAACGGCGTGTACATCTGGGAAGGCCACACCTGCTTCCTGTCCGAGGCGCATACCGACGCCGACGTCGATGCGATCGTCGCCGCGGCGCTGGCCTCGGGCCGCGCGCTGCGCGCCGGCGGCTTCCTCGGCGGCGGCGCGACGCCGCCGCCGAAGGCCGACGACCGTCGCCGCAGCGAGGTGCTGGACGCCGCCGCGGTCGCGGCCTTCGCCGACGCCTGCGCGGAGATGGGCGCCGGCGCGCGATCGCAGGCCGGGTCGACGGTCGACGCGCTCGGCGAGGCGCTGGGCGTGACCGCTCCGCGCCAGCGCCTGTGGCGGGCCATGTGCGCGCATCTGGCCGCGCACGGCGATTGGCGGGTCGACGCGGACGGCCGTCTGCACGATGCCGTCCTGCCGGTGCCCGCGGACGCCGCGCGTCGCTTCGAGGCGGCGCTGGACGCGGCGCGCGCGGCCGGCGAGGACGAATCCACGCTCGCCCTGCTCAGGCGTTGCCGCGTCGCGCTGCCGAACGCGCTGCGCGGGCGCATCGGCGGCACCGAGGCGCTGTTCGCCGACGGCGGCATGGCGTTGGTCGCCGGCGTCTACACCGGCGCGCCCGGAGCGCGTCCGGTGCATGCGCGGCTGCGCGAGGCGTTCGCGCAGCGGATCCGGACGCGCGCGGCCGCCGGCCGTCCGCTGCGGGTGCTGGAGATCGGCGCCGGCACCGGCGGCACCACCCGGGAACTGCTGCCGCTGCTCGAAGGCCGCGACTGCGCCTACACCTTCACCGATGTCTCGCCGGCGTTCCTGCAGCAGGCCGAACGCGCCTTCGGCGATCGTCCCGGCATGCGCTTCGCGCTGCTCGACATCGAACGCCCGCCGCAGGAGCAGGGCTTCTTCGAAGGCGATTACGACATCGTGGTCGCCGCCAACGTGATCCACGCCACCCGCGAGATCCGCGAATCGCTCGACCGGATCGCGTCGCTGCTGGCGCCGGGCGGCGCGATGCTGCTGGTCGAATGCGCGGTGCGCCACGCCTGGCTGGATCTGGTGTTCGGCCTGACCGACGGTTGGTGGCGCTACGCCGACACCGGCCTGCGCGATCATCCGCTGCTGGACGCCACGACCTGGCGCGGCGTGCTCGGCAGCCAGGGCTGGCGCGAAGTCGAGGTCGACGTGCACGGCGAAACCCTGGCGCTGATCGGCGCCTCGCGGCCGGACGCCGACCCCGACCGGGTCGCGCTGGGCGCGATGCAGACCGAGATCCTGGTGCACGGCCAGATCGACGAGGCGGTGCAGGCCGCATACAACGAGGGCGTGCTGTTCGAACTGCGCGGCGCGCTCGATCCGCAGCGCCTGCAGTCGGCGCTGGACGCGCTGGTCGCGGCGCACGACTCGCTCTCGGCGACGATCGCCGAGGACGGCACCCACGCCCGGATCCGCAGCGCGCAGGCGCCGCGCATCGGCCACGTCGACTTCTCGGCGTTCCCGGTCGCGATCGCCCGCAACAAGGCGCGCGAATGGCTGCGGCTGCGGATCGCCGAGCCGTTCGATCTCGCCGCCGGCCCGCTGCTGCGGACCTGGCTGATCGCCTTCGGCGACGGCAGCCACTGGCTGTACGTGATGAGCCATCACGTCGTGATCGACGGCATGACCTTCGGCGCGCTGATCGTCGAGTGGATGGAGCGCTACGCCGCCGGCGAAACCGCGCCCACGCTGCCGCGCGCGCTGTCGATGGCCGAGGCCAACCGCCGGCAGTCGCAGTGGAAGCCGGAGGACCGCGAATTCTGGCTGCGCCATCTGGCCGATCTGCCGCCGCCGCTGGCGCTGCCCACCGACCGTCCGTTCCCGGCCGAACAGCGCTACGAGGCCGGGCGCATCGAATTCGCGCTGCCGGCGGAGACCGGCGCGCGCCTGCAGGCGTTCTGCCGCAGCGCCGGCGCGACTCCGTTCATGGCCCTGTTCGGCGCCTGGCGCGTGCTGCTGCACAAGTGGTGCGGGCAGTCGCGCTCGGTGATCGGCGTACCGGTCTCGGCGCACGGCGTCGCGCCGGGCGAGCGCTACATCGGCTTCGGCGTCAACGTGCTGCCGATCGCCGACGAGACCGATCCGGCGCGCAGCTGGCGCGAGTACGTCGAATCGCTGCGCGGCGAACTGCTGCGCGCGATGTCGCACCGCGCCTATCCGCTGCCCGAGCTGCTGCGCGAGCTGCGGCCGGCGCGCGATCCGGCGCGTCCGCCGCTGGTCGGTTCGATCTTCAACTACGAGACGGTGTCGGCGCTGCGCTACGCGGCGCTCGAGATCGAAGCGCTGGTGCCGCCGATCGCCGGCACCAAGTACGAGCTGACCCTGGACCTGGTCGGCGACGGCGAACGCTATCGCGGCGCGCTGTCCTACAGCCGCGCGCTGTTCGACGAGCCGACGATGCGCGCGCTGCTCGCGCGCTACGCCGCGCTGCTGGAGCGGCTGCTGGCCGACCCCGCGGCGTCGCTGGGCAGCCATCCGGTGCTGCTGCCGGAAGAATCGCCGTGGCTGGTCGGCGAAGCGGTGCCGGCGGTCGCGGCGCACGACCACATCGCCGGGCGGGTCGCGGCGCAGGCGGCGCGCACGCCCGATGCGGTGGCGCTGCGCTGGCACGACGTCGAGATCGATTACCGCGAACTGGATCGCCGCGCGGAACGGCTGGCGCAGCGTCTGGTCGCGGCCGGCGCCGGGCCGGGCCAGCGCGTCGCGGTGCGTCTGCCGCGCACGCCGGCGCTGCCGATCGCGCTGCTGGCGGTGCTGAAGACCGGCGCCGCCTACGTGCCGCTGGATCCGGCCTATCCCGAGGAACGCCAGAACGCGATCCTGGCCTGCGCCGATGCCGCGCTGATGATCGTGGACGAGGCGTACGCGCCGGCCGCGCCCGGCGAAGGTCCGAAGCGGATCGCGCTGGATCTCACCGGTCGCGCCGAGGGCGCCGAGACCGCCGCCGAGGCGCCGCCGTTGCCGTGGCGCGGACATCCGGACCAGCTCTCGCACCTGATCTTCACCTCCGGCTCGACCGGCACGCCGAAGGGCGTGGCGATCCGCCAGTCCTCGGTGCTGAGCCTGCTCGACTGGGCCGCGACCGTGTTCGACGACGCGCAGATCGCCGGGGTCGTCGCCTCGACCTCGATCTGCTTCGATCTGTCGGTGTTCGAACTGTTCGTGCCGCTGACCCGCGGCGGTCGCGTGGTGCTGGTCGAGAACGCCCTGCATCTGACCGAACTGGCGCGCACCGACGACATCAGCCTGATCAATACGGTGCCGTCGGCGATGGCCGAGCTGGTGCGCGCCGACGCCCTGCCGGCGACGCTGCGCACGATCAACCTCGCCGGCGAGGCGCTGAGCGCCGAACTGGTGGCGCGGATCCACGCACTGCGTCCGGACGTGGCGGTGTACAACCTGTACGGGCCGTCCGAGGACACCACCTATTCGACCTTCGCGAAAGTAGCCAACGGCGCCGCGCGGGTGACGATCGGCCGTCCGGTCGGCGGCACCGCGCTGTACATCCTCGACGCGCAGCGCAATCCGGTGCCGGCCGGCACGATCGGCGAGATCCATCTCGCCGGCGTCGGCCTCGCCGAGGGCTACTTCGGCCGCGAGGATCTCACCGCCGCCGCGTTCGTGTCCGATCCGATCGCCGCCGTGCCGGGCGGACGCATGTACGCGACCGGCGACCTCGGCCGTCTGACCCGCGACGGCGAGGTCGAATACCTCGGCCGCGGCGACGGCCAGGTGAAGATCCGCGGCCATCGCATCGAGACCGCGGAGATCGAGGCCGCGATCGCGCGCGTCGCCGGCATCGACAAGGCCCAGGTGCTGGCGGTGCGCGACGGCGGCGACGCTGCGCTGGTCGGGTTCTTCGCGCCCGCAGACGCCGCGGCCGATCGCGAAGCGCTCGCCGCGCGGATCCGCGAAGCGCTGGCGAAGGCGCTGCCGCGCTACATGATCCCCTCGCGCCTGATCGCGCTGGACGCGTTCCCGCTCACGCCCAACGGCAAGACCGACCGCACCCGGCTGTTGCAGTGGGCGAGCGCGCCGCGCGAGACGCCGCGATCGAAGGACGCCGCCGCCGCGGCGGCGACGCCGACCGAGGCCAGGCTGATCGCGCTCTGGCGCGAGATGCTCGGACTGCAGGACATCGCGCCCAACGACGATTTCTTCGAACTCGGCGGCCACTCGCTGATGGCGACGCGGATGGTGACCGAGATCGGACGCCGGTTCGGACGCAGCCTGCGTCTGACCGACATCCTGCGCGCGCCGACCATCCGCCAGTTGGCCAACGCGCTCGATCGCTGAACCCGATCGAGCGGCACACGACGAACCACGGAACGCTCCAGGTCAAGAAGGACGCCTCATGACGAACGCCGAACTCGCTGCCACCGCGGAAACGCTCGCGCCGGAACTCAACGCCGACGATGCGCAGGCGCATGCGCTCGCGATCGAACCGGCGCCGGAGCTGCGCCACCTGCCTTTCCCGCTCACCGACATCCAGCAGGCCTACTGGATCGGACGCCGCAGCGCGTTCGAGCTGGGCAACGTGGCCGCACACGGCTACATGGAAGTGGACGCCTGCGGACTCGATCCGGACCGGCTCGATGCGGCCCTGGTCCGGGTGATCGAGCGCCACGACATGCTGCGCGCCGTGGTCGGCGATGACGGCATGCAGCGGATCCTAGCCGAGGTGCCGGAGTACCGGATGCAGCGCATCGATCTGCGCGAAGCCGATGCCGACGAGACCGAACGCGCGCTCGCGGAGACCCGCGCGACCCTGTCGCACCAGGTGCTCGACACAGCGCGCTGGCCGCTGTTCGATTTCCGCGTCTCGCTGCTGCCGGAAGGCCGGCTGCGTCTGCACATCTCGATCGACGTGCTGATCTTCGACGCGCAGAGCTTCGACATCATCAGCGACGACTGGCGGCGGTTCTACGAGGACCCGCAGGCGCGGCCGCCGGCGCTGGCCTTCAGCTACGCCGACTACGTGCGCGGGCTCGGCCGCCTCGCCGATTCGCCCGAGGCCCGGCGCAGCGCCGAGTTCTGGCGGCGTCGACTGGACGATCTGCCGAACGCGCCGGACCTGCCGCTGGCGGTGAATCCCGCGAGCATCGCGCATCCGCGCTTCCAGCGCCGCAGCGGACGCCTGGACGCGCCGCGCTGGGCGCGGTTCCGCCAGCGCGCCGCGGCGATCGGGCTGACCCCGTCGGTCGCGCTGCTCGCCGCCTACGCGCAGGTGCTCGGGCGCTGGGCGCGGCATCCGCGCTTCACCCTCAATCTGACCCTGTTCAACCGGCTGCCGTTCCATCCCGAGGTCGACGCCCTGGTCGGCGACTTCACCTCGGTGATCCCGCTGGCGATCGACAGCCGCCGCGGCGGCGGTTTCGCCGATGGCGCGCGCGCGCTGCAGGGCGAACTGTGGGAAGCGATGGACCACCGCCATGTCAGCGGTGTGTGGATCATGCGCGAACTCAACGAGCGCCGTCGCGGCACCCAGCTGCTGCCGATCGTGTTCACCAGCACCCTGCGCAGCGCGGCCTCGGGCGCGGACGCGCCGCACCATCGCGCGATGGAGTGGGCCGGCGAGATCGGCTACGTCCTCACCCAGACCCCGCAGGTGTGGCTGGACCAGCAGATCGAGGAAGACGCCGACGGTCTGGTGTTCGACTGGGACGCGGTCGAGGAACTGTTCCCCGCGGGCATGCTCGACGACATGTTCGCGAGCTATCGCGGCCTGATCGAGCGTCTCGCCGACGATCCGGCGGCGTGGAACGCGCCGGCCGCGCCGGCGCTGCCGGAGTGGCAGCGTGCGCTGTTCGCCGAGGTCAACGAGACCGCGGCGCCGGTGCCGGAAGGTCTGCTGCATGCGCCGGTGCTGGCGCAGTGCCTGCGCACGCCGGAGCGTCCGGCGGTGATCGTCGCCGAGCGCGCCTGGAGCTACGGCGAACTGCATCTGCACGCCAACCGCATCGCGCACCGGCTGTGGATGCTCGGCGTCGAAGGCGGCGAACGCGTCGGCGTGTATCTGGCGAAGGGCTTCGACCAGATCGCCGCGGTGCTGGGCATCCTCGAAGCCGGCGCGGTGTACGTGCCGATGGATCCGGCGCAGCCGCCCGAGCGGCTGGCCGACATCGTCGACGCCGGCGGCATCCGCCGCATCCTCACCGACGCCGCCACGCTCGCCGCGCGTCCGCTGGCGGGGCCCGAGCCGCTGCTGCTGGATGCGCTGGCCGCCGAACCGCACCGGATCGCGCCGCTGCCGGAGCTGGTCCGCGCCGACGAACTGGCCTACGTCATCTTCACCTCCGGCTCCACCGGCAAGCCCAAGGGCGTGGCGATCGACCATCGCGGCGCGCTCAACACCTGCGTCGACGTCAACCGGCGCTTCGGCATCGGCCCGGACGATCGCGTGCTCGGCCTGTCCGAACTGAACTTCGATCTCTCGGTCCACGACATCTTCGGCCTGCTTGGCATCGGCGCCGCGCTGGTGCTGCCCACGCCCGAGCGCCAGCGCGAACCGGCGCACTGGGACGAACTGATGCGCGCCCACAACGTGACCGTGTGGAACACGGTGCCGGCGCTGATGGACATCTACGCGACCTATCTCGACAGCGTCGCCGCGCGCCGCAACGAGACCCTGCGCGTGGTGATGATGAGCGGCGACTGGATCCCGGTGCGCCTGCCCGACACGATCCGCAAGGTCGCGCCGAACGCCGCGCTGTACAGCCTGGGCGGCGCCACCGAAGCCTCGATCTGGTCGATCTGGTATCCGATCGGCGACGTCGATCCGGCCTGGCGCAGCATTCCGTACGGCAAGCCGATGGACAACCAGACCTTCCACGTCCTCGACGACGCGCTGGAGCCGCGGCCGGTCTGGGCGACCGGCGAGCTGTTCATCGGCGGGATCGGGCTGGCCCACGGTTATCTCGGCGACGAGGTCCGCACCGCGGCCGCCTTCTTCCGTCATCCGCGCACCGGCGAACGCCTGTACCGCACCGGCGATCTCGGCCGCTATCTGCCCGACGGCAACATCGAATTCCTCGGCCGCCGCGATTTCCAGGCCAAGATCAACGGCTACCGGGTCGAACTGGTCGAGATCGAGGGCGTGCTGGAGCGCTGCGAAGGCGTGCAGACCGCGGTCGTGACCATGCACGGCGATCACGACCGCGCGAAGCGGCTGGTCGGTTACTACGTGCGTGCCCGCGACGACGCCGAAGCCAGGGCCGCGGCCAAACTGCGCCACCGCCTGTCGGATCCCGGCATCCTGCGTCCGCCCGCCGATGCGCCGCGGATCGCGCTCGGCGAGGTCGGCCTCGCCGCGCCCGACGCGCGCCGCACCACCCGCCACTACCGGCACGAGACCCTGCCGCTGGCGCGCTTCAACGCGTTCGTGCAGGTGCTGCGCCGCTTCGACACCGAACACGGCAAGCGCTACCGCTACGGATCGGCCGGTTCGCTGTATCCGGTGCAGGCCTACATCGCGGTGCGCGAGGGCGGCGTCGAAGGCGTCGCCGCCGGCCTGTACTACTACCACCCGGTCGAGAACGCGCTGGTGCGCCTCGGCGACGGCGTCGGTTTCGACGCCGGCCACGTCGATCCGGCGAACGCGCAGATGTGGGACGCCAGCGCCTTCCAGCTGTTCCTGATCGCCAACCTCGACGCGATCGAACCGATCTACGGCGCCTACAGCGGCCAGATGGTGCTGCTGGAAGCGGGCCTGATGACCCAGTTGCTGGAAGACGCCGCCGCGGCGATCGACGACTTCGGCGTGTGCCAGATCGGCGGTTTCGATTTCGCCCGCGCCGAAGCGGCGTTCGGCTTCCGCCATCGCCCGCACTACCTGCACTGCATCGTCGGCGGACTGCCGGCGCCGGCGCAGGACGCGCCCGCCGCGCCGGTCGCGCCCGAACCCGCGATCGCGTTCGAGGACCGCCTGCGCGCGCAGCTCGCCGCGCGTCTGCCGGCGTACATGGTGCCGTCGGTGTTGATCGAGCTGGACGCGATGCCGCTGTCGGCGAACGGCAAGGTCGATCGCAAGGCCCTGCCCGAACCCGTGACGCGCGCGCCGGCCGCCCCTGCGCTCGCGGCGGACGCCGCGCCGGTCGCCGGCGTGCTCGCCGAGCAGATCCGCACCGCCTGGTGCGAGGTGCTGGGCAACGACCGGATCGGCTACGACGACGGCTTCTTCGACCTCGGCGGCACCTCGGTGGACATGATCAAGATCCACGCGAAGCTGCAGGACCGCCTGCCGAAGCCGGTCGCCGTGGTCGACATGTTCTTCACCTATCCGACCATCTCCGCGCTCGTCGCGCATCTGCAGCCGGCGCCGGTCGCCGAGACCGCATCCGCGCAGACGCAGTCCGCCGCCGACCGCAACCGCCGCGCCTCGGCCCAGCGCCTGCGCCGTCGCGGCGCTTGAACCACCGCATCAGGGAACGCGATACCGTCATGAACGACCAGATCGACACCATCGACAACATCGAACACTGCATCGCCATCGTCGGCATGGCCGGCCGCTTTCCGGGCGCCGACGACGTCGCCGGGCTGTGGCGCAACGTCCTCGACGCCAAGGTCGCGCTGAAGCGATTCAGCCCCGAGGAAGTGCAGGCCTCGATCCTCGCCGACGACCGCGACAGCATTCCGTTCCGGGTGGAGGAAGTCTCCGGCGGCAGCTGGGTCGCGGCCGGTTTCTGGATGGACGACATCGACAAGTTCGATGCCGACTTCTTCGGCTACACCCCGGCCGAGGCCGAGCTGCTCGATCCGCAGCAGCGGCTGTTCCTGGAGGCGAGCTGGGCCGCGGTCGAGGACGCCGGTTACGTGCCGGACGCTTTCGACGGCATCGTCGGCGTGTTCGGCGGCGCGGCGATGAGCCGCTACTTCCTCAAGAACGTCTACTCGCACCGCGAGATCATGTACTCCACCCGCGATCTCACCGCGGGCATCGGCAACGAGCCGGACTACGTCACCAACCGGGTCGCCTTCAAGTTCAACTACACCGGTCCTGCGGTCAGCGTGCAGACCGCGTGTTCGACCTCGCTGGTCGCGGTGCATCTGGCCTGCCAGAGCCTGCTCACCGGCGAAACCGACATGTGTCTGGCCGGCGGCGTGCTGGTGAGCGTGCCCGGCGGCGGCTATCTGTACCGCGAGGGCAGCATGAATTCGCCCGACGGCGCGATCCGCGCGTTCGACGCCGACGCCGAGGGCACGGTGTTCTCCGATGCCGGCGTGGCCGTGGTCTGCCTCAAGCGGCTGGAGGACGCGCTGCGCGATCGCGACCAGATCCACGCGGTGATCCGCGGCACCGCGGTCGGCAACGACGGTGCGGTCAAGGCCGGCTACACCGCGCCCGGCGTGGCCGGGCAGAAGAAGGTGATCCTCGAAGCGCTGCAGGCCTCCGCGATCGAGCCCGACACCATCGGCTACATGGAAGCGCACGGCACCGGCACGCCGCTGGGCGATCCGGTCGAACTCAACGCGCTGACCCAGGCCTGGCGCGGATTCACCGATCGCACCGGTTTCTGCGGCATCGGTTCGCTCAAGCCGAACATCGGCCATCTCGCCACCGCCGCCGGCGTCGCCAGCCTGATCAAGGCGGCGCTGGTGGTGCGCGAGGGCGTGATTCCGCCGCTGGCGAATTATCGCCAGCCCAATCCGATGATCGATTTCGCCGCCAGCCCGTTCTACGTGCCCGACGGGCTGCAGCCGTGGCCCGAAGCGGAAGTGCCGCGCCGCGCCGCGGTCAGTTCGTTCGGCATCGGCGGCACCAACGCCCACGTGATCGTCGAACAGCCGCCGCAGGCGACGGCGCGCGCCGCGGCGCGCGGGCCGTGGCTGCTGCCGCTGTCGGCGCGCACGCCGGCCGCGCTGCAGCGTCAGGCCGGCCGCCTCGCCGACTGGCTGGACGCGCATCCCGATGCGGATCTGCGCGATGTCGCCTTCACCCTGCAGCAGGGGCGCAAGACGTTCGACACGCGGCTCGCGGTCGCCGGCGACGATCCGGCGGCGCTGGCCGCGGCGCTGCGCGCCGGCTCCGCCGGCGAAGGCCGCCGGGAACGCGCGCCGAAGCTGGCGTGGATGTTCTCCGGCCAGGGCGCGCAGTACGTGGACATGGCGCGCGGCCTGCACGGCCGCCTTCCGGCGTTCACCGAGATCCTCGACCGCTGCCTCGACCGTCTGGCCGATGCGCACGGTCTGGACCTTCGCCCGCTGCTGCTGTCGGCCGAAGGCGCCGACCGCGAGGCTGCGGCGCAGACCCTGGCCCGCACCGAATATGCGCAGCCCGCGCTGTTCTGCGTCGAATACGCGCTCGCCCGCCAGCTGCAGGACTTCGGTCTCGCGCCGGCGGCGCTGATCGGCCACAGCCTCGGCGAATACGTCGCGGCCTGCCTCGCCGGCGTGTTCGCGCCGGACGCGGCGCTGGATCTGGTCGCGCTGCGCGGCCGGCTGATGCAGTCGATGCCGGCGGGCGCGATGCTCGCGGTGTCGCTGGATGCGGACCAGCTGCGCCCGTATCTCGCCCTCGCCGACGATCCGGAACTGGCGATCGCCGCCGACAACGCGCCCGGCACCAGCGTCGCCGCCGGCCCGACCGCCGCGATCGAGCGCCTGCGCGCGCGTCTGGAAGCCGAGGGCCATGCCTGCCGCACCCTGGTCACCTCGCACGCCTTCCATTCCCCGAGCATGCGTCCGATCGTGGCCGAGTTCGAGGCCGCGGTGCGCAATGCGCGCCCGGCGCCGCCGACGCAGCCGTTCGTCTCCAACGTCACCGGCACCTGGATCACCGAGGCCGATGCGGTCGATCCCGCGTACTGGTCCGGTCATCTGCTCGGCACCGTCCGCTTCCGCGAAGGTCTGCGCACGCTCGCCGACGCCGGCTGCGATCTGCTGCTGGAAGTCGGCCCGGGCAACACCCTCGCGACCTTCGCCCGCCGCGCGCTCGGCGCGGGCGCGAACGCGCCGGCGGTGATCGAGACCCTGCGTCATCCGCGCGAACAGGACGACGACGCGCGCCGGCTGCTGCAGGCGCTGGGTCGCGCCTGGACGCAGGGCCTGGCGCTGGACTGGTCGCGGATCGCCGACGACGCCGAGGCCCGACGCATCTCGCTGCCGACCTACGCCTTCGAACGCGAATCGCACTGGCTGCGCGCGGCCGAAAGCGGCGGCGGCGAAATCCTGCAGCGGCTTCCGTCCGAACAGTGGTACACGGTGCCGACCTGGACCCGCGGGCGTCGCGGTGCGATGCCGACCGCCGTCGGCGACTGGAGCGGCCGTGTG
Organism: Lysobacteraceae bacterium; assembly: GCA_044345315.1. Classification (GTDB taxonomy): domain Bacteria; phylum Pseudomonadota; class Gammaproteobacteria; order Xanthomonadales; family Xanthomonadaceae; genus Lysobacter_I. The sequence goes on along the minus strand of JBIJBH010000018.1, from coordinate 2,634 downwards.
GTCGTGCTGTCCGGACCCGAACAGGCGCACGCCGCCGCGCTGGCGTCCGCGCTGCGCGATGCCGGCGCCCGCGTCGTGCGTCTGCACGAAGGCCGCGGCGCGGCCATCGCGCAGGAAGCGGGCATCGACGGCATTGCCGTGGACGGCATGACCGTGCACAGCGGCGATCCGGCGCAGTGGTCGCAGGCGATGCAGGCGATCGTCGCCGGCCTCGGCGAAGGCGAGCGTCTGGCGTTCGTGCGCCTGCCGGCGCTCGACCTGCCGGACGCGCCCGTCGCCGAAGACCTGGACAGCCAGTTCTTCGCCCTGCTGCACGCGACCGTGGCCCTGGCCGAGAGCGGGTCGACCGCGCCGCCGGTGCTGCTCAGCGTCTCCGCCGGCGCGTTCCCGGTGCTGCCGGGCGAGACCCTGCGGCCGATGGCCGCGACCGCGATCGGCGTGCATCTGTCGATCGGCCACGAAATGCCGACCTGGTCCACCCGGCACGTCGATTTCGACAGCGAGGGCGCGCGCGACACCGCGCTGCCGTCGCGGATCGCGGCCGAACTCGACGCGCTGTTCGCGGCGCCGTCGCCGCAGCTGGGCTGGGCCGAGAAGGCCGTCGCCTATCGCCTCGGCGCGCGCTGGACGCCGGATCTGGAAACCGCATCGCTGCCGCCGGCCAACGCCTCGTCGATCCGTCGCGGCGGCGTGTATCTGATCACCGGCGGCCTCGGCGGCATCGGTCTGACCCTCGCCCAGGCGTTCGCCGAACGCGGCGCCGCGGCGCTGGTGCTGGTCGGTCGCAGCGCGCTGCCGCCGCGCGCGGAATGGAATACGCGGCTCGACGGCGGCGACGAGACCGCGCGCCGGATTCGCGCGGTGCTGTCGATCGAAGCGCTCGGCGCGAAGGTCGAGATCGTCGGCGCCGACGTGCGCGATGCCGAGGCGCTGTCGGCGCTGGTCGGCGACGTCTGCGCGCGCCACGGCCGGATCGACGGCGCGGTGCACGCGGCCGGCGTCGCCGGCGGCGGCGTGATGCAGCTCAAGCGTCGCGAGGACGCGCTGCGCGTGCTCGAACCGAAGATCTTCGGCGCGCACGCGCTGTGCGCCGCGCTCGCCGCGCATCCGGCCGCGCGCGCCCAGCTCGGTTTCGTCGCCCTGCTGTCGTCGCTGTACGCGCAGCTCGGCGGGGTCGGCCAGGTCGATTACGCCGCCGCCAACGCCTGGCTGGACAGCTTCGCCCACCACGCGCGGGCGCGCTGGAACCTGCCGGTCACCTCGTTCGGCTGGGGTCCGTGGGAGGACGTCGGCATGGCCGCGCGTCATGGCCATACCGCGGCCGCGCCGGTCGCGGCCGGCACGCCGTTCGACGATCCGCATCCGCTGGTGCAGACCGAGGTCGCGCGCAGCGAGGATCGCTTCGAGATCGCGGCCGTGCTGCGGCCCGCGGCGCTGTGGCTGCTGACCGATCACCGGCTCTCCGGCGTGCCCGCGATGCCGGGCACCGGTCTGCTGGAGATGGTCCGCGCCGGTCACGAGCGCCTGAGCGGCGCCCGCTTCGCCCGTTTCGAGGACGTGTTCTTCTTCCGCCCGCTGTTCGTCGCCGCCGAAGCCGGCGTCGAGGCGCGGGTGCGCTACGAGGCGATCGGCGAGGCGCGCTGGCGCTTCGAGGTGCTGGAGGGCGACGGTCACGGCGGTTTCGCCGCGGTCGCCACCGGCGTGGTCGCGCCGGTCGTCGATGACGCGCCGGCCTTCGACGCCGCGGCGGTCGCCGCGCGCTGCGGCGCCGAGTCCGCGGTCTATGCCGACGGCCGCATGCCGGTGCTCGGCGAGGAAGGTTTCCTCGCGCTGGGCCGGCACTGGGACGTGGTCCACCGACTCGACTTCGGCGCCCGCGATCTGGTCGCCGATCTGCAGCTTCCGGACGACGCGGCCGACGATGCCGCGCGCTACCCGCTGCATCCGAGCCTGCTGGACATGGCGACCGGCCCGATTACCGGCCATCTGCTCGCGCGCATGGCGCTGGAGATCGAGGGCGAATACCTGCCGTCGAACTATGGCCGCCTGCGCCAGTACGCGCCGCTGCAGGGCCGGCTGCGCTCGTTCGTGCGCTTCGAGGGCGTCGAGGAGGACGGCGAGTCCATCCTGTTCTCGATCGACATCCTCGGCGAACACGGTCCGGTCGCGAGCATCGAACGCTTCGCGCTGCGTCGGGTCGCCGCCGGCCGCGCGCGGGCGAAGGTCGACGCCGAACCCTCGCGCGCCTGGAGCGATGCGATCTCGCCGGCAGAAGGCGTGGACGCCTTCGAGCGGATCCTGGCCGCGCCGGAAGAACCGCACTGGGTGATCCTGCCGATGTCGGTGAAGGGCCTGATCGCGCGCCAGCGCGAGGAACTGCGCCGCGCCGCGGAATCCTCCGGCCGTCGCGCCCAGGTCCAGCGTCGCGACGACGACGGCTTCGCCGCGCCGCGCACCGACGCCGAACGCCTGCTCGCGGACATCTACGAGAAGGTGCTGGGCGTGGCTCCGATCGGCATCCACGACAACTTCTTCGAACTCGGCGGCGACTCGGTCATCGGCATCCAGATCGTGGCCCAGGCCAAGGCCCGCGGCCTGCAGGTCAAGCCGGGACAGTTGTTCGACTTCCAGACC
>JBIJBH010000288.1:0-5304 GCA_044345315.1 Lysobacteraceae bacterium | reverse complement strand
ACGGCGCGGAAGGCTTCGCGCTGCTCCTCGGTATGTTCGGGGCGATCCTTCGCATACCAGCCCAGATGCTTGCGCGCGATGCGTACGCCCTGCGGTTCGCCGTAGAAGGCGTGCAGATGTTCGAGATGGCCGAGCAGGATGTCGCGGATCTCGGTCAGCGACGGCGGCGGCAGGGTCTCGCCGGTGGCGAGGAAATGCGCGACTTCGCGGAAGATCCACGGCCGGCCCTGGGCCGCGCGGCCGATCATCACCGCATCGCAGCCGGTGACGTCGAGCACGTGTTTCGCCTTCCGCGGCGAATCGATGTCGCCGTTGGCGATCACCGGGATCTTCAGCATCGCCTTGATCGCGGCGATGGTGTCGTATTCGGCGACGCCGGTGTACTGCTGGTCGCGGGTGCGGCCGTGGACGGTGAGCGCGGCGATGCCGCAGTCCTCGGCGATGCGGGCGATCGTCGGCGCGTTGCGCGCCTCGGCGGCCCAGCCCGTGCGGATCTTCAGCGTGACCGGCACATCGACCGCGTTCACCATCGCGCTCAGGATGCGTCCGACCAGGGCTTCGTCGCGCATCAGCGCCGAGCCGGCCCAGGCGTTGCAGACCTTCTTCGCCGGGCAGCCCATGTTGATGTCGACGATCTGCGCGCCGTGATCGACGTTGTAGCGCGCGGCCTCGGCCATGAGCTCGGGCTCGGTGCCTGCGATCTGCACGCTGATCGGCGCAGGCTCGCCCTCGTGATCCATGCGATGCAGGGATTTGCGGGTGTGCCAGAAGCGCGGGTCGGAAATCGTCATCTCCGACACCGCCAGCCCCGCGCCCAGCCGTTTGCACAACTGCCGGAACGGCTTGTCGGTGACCCCGGCCATCGGGGCCAGGATCACGCGGGGTTCGATGAGGTGGGGGCCGATCCGCATCCGGCGATTTTACCGGGCAATGGCGGCACCGGTTGCGGCGCGGGTGCGGCAGGGCCGGCGCCCGGCACGAGCCGGGCGCCGGGGCGAGTCACTTCGCCGCGAGGTTCTGCACCTTGGCTTCGGGGGCGTGGGTCATCACCGAGCGGATGCCGTTGTCGCGCGAGGACGTGCTCTTGTACATCTCGCTTCTGCCGATCGGCTCGCCGTTGCCGGCGATCAGCACGAAGTAGGGGCTGCCGTCCTTCGCCACCTTCTTCTCGAAATTCGCCTCAGACGCGGCGTGACGGCGCACCGATTCGATGCCGTTCTCGCAGCCGCCGAGCGAGGCGTAGCCCTCGCTGCTGAGGATCACCTGGCCGTTGCCGGCCTTGAGGTTGAACTGGAACTCGCCGTTCTTGCGTTTGCTGATCTCGAACTTGCCGGCCATGCGGACCTCCATGCGGATGGGTGCGACGAGGTTAGCAACGGAAGCCGTCGACGTTCGCGGCCGGGCCGGGATCGCCTGCGGCGATCCGACGGACGGTCAGCCCGGGAAGCGCGCGGCCAGTTCCTCGCGGGTGGGCATGGCCGCGGCCGCGCCCGGGCGCTCGGTGGACAGCGCGGCGTAGCGCTGGGCTTCGCGCAGATGGGTGGCGAACGCCGCCTGCGGGCGCAGGGCGAGCGCGGCGGCGAGCGCGCCGTTGAAGGCGTCGCCGGCGCCGGTGGTGTCCACCGCGTTGGCGCTTTCCGCCGACAGTCGATACCAGGCGCTGTCGTCGCCGCGGAGCGTGCCGTCGGCGTGCGAGACGAAGCAGCCGGCGGCGCCGAGGGTGATCACCACGCTGCCGCCCGGCAGCAGGTCGCGGCACAGCGCGTGCAGGCGCGGCGAGTCGAGACTGGCGATGGCCTCGCCGTCGATGCGTTCGCCGAGATGGCGCGCGAACAGCGACGCGCATTCGGTCTCGTTCGGCGTCAGCAGATCGGCCTGCGCCAGCAGTTCGCGCGGCAGCGCCACGTTCGCCGGCGCCGGGTTGAGCATCGCGATGCGGCCGGCCTCGCGCGCCAGCCGCAGCGCGGCGGCGACCGTGTCCAGCGGCGATTCGAGCTGCGCCAGGGTCACGGTCGCTGCGGCGATCGCGGCGGCGTGGGCATCGACGAACGCCGGCGCCAGTTCGGCGTTGGCGCCGGCGCCGACGACGATGCTGTTGCGGCCCTGGGCGTCTACGAAAATCCCGGCGGTGCCAGTCGGCGCGGCGCTGCGCTGGTCGCGCAGATCGATCGCGTCGGCGGTCGCCAGCGCGCGCGCCAGCTGGCCGCCGACATCGTCGCCCAGCGCGCAGAGAAAGGCGGTCGCCGCTCCGCTGCGCGCGGCGGCGGTGGCCTGGTTGAAGCCCTTGCCGCCGGGGCCGCTGGCGTAGGCGCCGGAATGGGTGGCGCCGGGCGGCGGCAGGGCGTCGCTGCGCCAGACGTGGTCGACGTTGAACGAGCCGACGACGACGACCTGCGGTGCGGAAGAAGCGGTGGAGAGCGTCATGCGAAACCATCCTCGGAACGGAGACGCCGACACCTCCGGATCGCTCCGGAGGTGTCGGCGGGGAACATGCGGAAAAACGCCCGGAGCGGCGGGTTCAGGTCACTGCCGATGGCAACCCCGGAAAAGGCGGCAACCCCGGCACGTCCGGACCTGCGACCACCGGACAAGTCCGGGACGGACCTGTTCCGGTGTCGCCGCGATCCATCAGCGCAAGTGGATCAGCACCCCGGCGATGGTGGCGGTCATCAGCGTCGCGATCGAGCCGCCGAGCACCGCGCGCATGCCGAAGCGGGCCAGATCGCCGCGGCGCTCGGGGGCGATGCCGCCGATGCCGCCGATCTGGATCGCGATCGAGGCGAAGTTGGCGAAGCCGCACAGCGCGTAGGTCAGGATCAGGCGCGAGTTCTCGCTGATCTCGCCGACGCCGGTGCCGACCGGGGTCTGCGACAGCTGCAGATAGGCGATGAATTCGTTGAGCACGACCTTCTGGCCGATCAGGCCGCCGGCGATCACCGCGTCGTTCCACTCGATGCCGATCACCCACGCGATCGGCGCCAGCACATAGCCCAGGATCAGGCCGAGATTGAGCCGGGTCTTGTGCTCGGCGCTGTCGACGATGCCGCCGTTGAGCATCATGTTGATGCTCTGGTAGTCGCGCAGGTGCAGGTCGCCGATCCAGCCGATCACCGCGTTGAGCATCGCGATCAGGGCGACGAAGGCCAGCAGCATCGCGGCGATGTTGATCGCCAGCCGCATGCCGTCGGAGGCGCCGGCGGCTGCAGCATCGATCAGATTCTTGCTCTCCTTCTCGACGTGCACCGTGACCGTGCCGCGGGTCAGCGGCACCGCGGTCTCGGGGATCAGGATCTTGGCGATCAGCAGGGTCGCCGGTGCGGCCATGATCGACGCGGCCAGGAAGTGCTTGGCGTACATCTGCTGCTGTTCGGTGTCGGTGCCGGCGAGCATGCCGATGTAGACCGCCATCACGCCGCCGGCGATGTGCGCCATGCCGCCGATCATCATCGTCAGCAGCTCGGATTCGGTCATCTTGTTGATGTACGGGCGCACGGTCAGCGGCGCCTCGGTCTGGCCGATGAACACGCTGGCGCAGACGCTGGTGGTCTCGGCGCCGGAGACGCGCATCACCTTGGTGATCGCCACCGCCATGATCTTCACGATCCACTGCATCACGCCGAGGTGGTACAGCACGGCCATGAACGAGGCGAAGAAGATCACCGTCGGCAGCGCGTGGAAGATGAACACGAAACCGTACTTGTCCTGGTCGGCGAAGCCGCCGAGGATCATCTTCGAGCCCTCGGTGGTGAACCCGATCAGCTGGATGAACAGATGGCCCGCGGCCTCGAAGCCCTCGCCGATCAGCGGCAGGCCGACGACCGCGGCGACGATGCCGAGCGTGGCGGCCGCGCGCAGCAACTGGGTCCGCAGCGCGGCGAACCGCCCCCACTGTCCGAGCAGCAGCAGCACGAAGCCGGCGATCAGGCCGAATTTCACCCCGTTGCGCCACAGCGCCGCGCCACTCTCGCCGAGCAGCCCCTCGATCGGCGGCACCAGCTTCGGACCCAGCAGCACCAGGGTCGCGAACGCGATCTGCAGGATCACGCCGGTCGCGACCAGCTTCCAGTCCACCGACTTCTTGTTGTTCGAGAAGGCCCATGCGATGCCGATCAGCACCGCCAGACCGAACAGGCCGAAACCGACCCGCATCAATACTTCCATCATCGCTTCCCCTCAGGCCCTGGGCCGAACCCGGGCAGGGTAGGGCAGCGGGGGGCGGCGGGGCAACCGGCGTCCGCCCCGGGGGCCTGCGATCGGCGCTCATGATCGGCGCCCGCGGTCGGCACCCGTCCCGGTCACACGTCCCGGGCGACGACCCGGTGGCCGCCCTGCTGCTTGGCGACCTGCAGCCGCCGATCGGCGCTGCGCAGCAGGGTCGAGACGTCGCTGCCGTCGACCGGATAGGCCGAGAGCCCGCCGCTGAAGGTGATCCGCACCGGGTCGCTGCCGCGCTCGGGCTGAAACGGGCGCTCGGCCATCAGTTGCCGCAGCCGGTCCAGTCGCTCCCAGGCGTTGCCGATCGGGCAGCGCAGAAGCAGCACGAATTCCTGGCCGCCGATCCGCACCAGCCGCTCGCCGGGCTGCAGGATCTCGCGCATCGAGCCGGCGACGTGGCGGATCGCGCGGTCGCCGGAGAGATGGCCGTACGCGTCGTTGATCCGCTTGAAGCGGTCCAGGTCGAGCAGCGCCAGGGTCAGCGAGGTCCCGTCCTCGCGCACCATTTCCAGGATCCGCGGCATCCGCTGCACCAGCCAGGAGCGGTTGGGCAGGCCGGTCAGGCCGTCGCTGCCGGAGGACTCGATCAGTCGCTGCATCCGGTAGACCACGGTCGCGGTCAGCAGGGTCATCAGCAGCATCAGCACCAGCCGCTGGATCTGGCCGCCGAGGGTCACCGTGCCGTAGTCCACCGAGACCAGTTGGTCCGGCGAGTCGATCTGCGCGTACAGGATCGAGACCATCAGTCCGTACTGCGCGATCGCCATGCCGCCGGCGTACACGGTCAGGCGGCCGTCGTTGCGCAGCGCGGTCACCGCGATCGCGATCAGATAGAAGCACCAGACGATCAGGCTGTTGAACGCGGCCGCCGCGTCGCTGAAATGGAACAGCGCCACCAGCACCGCGGTGGTGGTGGTGACGTCGTAGGTGGTGGTGGCGTAGGGCAGCCAGGCGTGGCGCCGGCGCTGGTTGGCCAGCGCCAGCCAGATCTGCGCGCAGATGTTGATGAAGATCGCGGCGCTGAGCCCGATCACCATCTCGGTGGCGCTTTCGGCGCTGCGGTTGCCAATCACCGAGACCAGCGGCAGC
>JBIJBH010000287.1:0-5325 GCA_044345315.1 Lysobacteraceae bacterium | reverse complement strand
ACGACGCGATCCGGATCGGCGACACCCGCATCCCCTTTACCCGCCACAAGGACATCGCGGCCACCGACTGGTCGGGCTGCGAGGTGGTGATCGAAGCCTCGGGCAAGTTCCGCAAGCCCGACGTGCTGCAGCCGTATCTCGACCAGGGCGTGCGCCGGGTGGTGGTGACCGCGCCGGTCAAGTCGGCGGGCGCGCTGGACGTGGTGATGGGCGTGAATCACGGCCGCTTCGATCCCGCGCAGCACCGGATCGTGTCCGCGGCATCGTGCACCACCAACTGCCTCGCGCCGGTGGTGAAGGTGATCCACGAACGCCTCGGCATCCGCCACGGCAGCCTGACCACGATCCACAGCCTCACCAACACCCAGACCATCGTCGATGCGCCGCACAAGGACCTGCGCCGCGCGCGCGCCTGCGGCAGCAACCTGATCCCGACCTCGACCGGCTCGGCCACCGCGATCGCGGAGATCTTCCCGGAGCTGCGCGGCCGCCTCGATGGCCATGCGGTGCGCGTGCCGCTGACCAACGCCTCGCTCACCGACTGCGTGTTCGAGGTCGAGCGCCCGACCACGGTGGAGGAGGTGAACGGTTTCCTGCGCGCGGCCGCCGAGGGCGAACTCGCAGGCATCCTGGGCTACGAAACCCGTCCGCTGGTGTCGATGGATTTCCTGCACGATCCGCGTTCGTCGATCGTCGACGCGCTCTCGACCCTCGTGGTCAACGGCACCCACGTGAAGATCTACGCCTGGTACGACAACGAGTGGGGCTACGTGAACCGCACCGCGGAGCTGGTGCGTCTGGTCGGCGCCGCGGGCGTCTGAATCGCGATGGCGAACGCATTCACGCCCGAGCTGCGCCAGTATTTCGCCATCACCGGCAATTACTGGGCCTTCACCCTGACCGACGGCGCCCTGCGCATGCTGGTGGTGCTGCATTTCCACCAGTTGGGCTACACGCCGCTGCAGGTCGCGGCGCTGTTCCTGTTCTACGAGATCTTCGGCGTCGTTACCAATCTGGTCGGCGGCTGGCTGGGCGCGCGGATCGGACTCAATCGCACCATGCACATCGGTCTGGCGCTGCAGATCGTCGCGCTGTCGATGCTGCTGGTGCCGGCGACGATGCTCGTCGTGCCGTGGGTGATGGCGGCGCAGGCGCTGTCCGGCATCGCCAAGGATCTGAACAAGATGAGCGCCAAGAGCGGGATCAAGCTGCTGGTCCCGGACGGTCGCGACGGCGCGCTGTTCCGCTGGGTGGCGGCGCTGACCGGCTCCAAGAACGCGCTCAAGGGCGTGGGTTTCTTCCTCGGCGGCGCGCTGCTGACCTGGATCGGCTTCCGCGGCGCGGTCGGTGCGATGGCCGCTGCGCTGGCGGTGGTGTGGGTGCTGAGCCTGTGGACGCTGCGCCGCGATCTGGGTCGATCGACCTACAAACCGAAGTTCCGCGATCTGTTCTCCAAGAGCCGCGCGATCAACCTGCTGTCGGCGGCGCGGCTGTGCCTGTTCGGTGCCCGCGACGTGTGGTTCGTGATCGCGCTGCCGGTCTTTCTCGCGCAGTCGCTGGGCTGGGATTTCTGGAAGGTCGGAGGATTTCTCGCCTCATGGGTGATCGGTTACGGCCTGGTGCAGTCGGTGGCGCCGTGGATCGTCGGCCGGCGCGGGCAGGGCAGGCGTCCGCCCGACGGCCGCGCGGCGCTGCTGTGGGCCGCGCTGCTGGCGATCCTGCCGGCGACCATGGCCCTGCTGCTGTGGCGCGAACTGCCGGCGGCGCCGGTGCTGATCGTCGGTCTGCTGCTGTTCGGCGTGCTGTTCGCGATCAACTCCTCGCTGCACAGCTATCTGATCGTCAGTTACGCCGCCGAGGACGGCGTGTCGCTGGATGTCGGCTTCTATTACATGGCGAATGCGCTCGGGCGGCTGCTCGGCACCTTGCTTTCGGGCTGGCTGTTCCAGGTCTACGGTCTCGCGATGTGTCTCGCGGTGTCGGCGGGGCTGATCGCGGTCGCTGCGTTGGTCTCGGTGCGGCTGCCGCGGCATGCGCCCGATGTGGCCGGCGATCCCGGCTGAGTGGCCGCTTCCGCCGTCTCGCGGCGTTGTCTGCTGATAGCCGGGCCGCAGGGGGCCCGATCCACGGCAGCGATCATGTCCAGACCTCCCGACGGCGATGCGCCGGCCGGCACCCTCGATTTCCTGCGCGAACGTCTCGCCCGCGGCAACGAATGCCTGGGCGCCGGCAACGCCCGCGGCGCGCTGCGCTGGTACGACAGCGCGCTCACCGCCTTCGCCGAGAGCGGTTATCTGCCAGAACTGCGCGAGACCTGGCGCGCCCTGTGGAACAACAAGGCGATCGCCCATCAGCAACTGGGTGAGCCCGTACCGGCAGAGGACGCACTGCGCCACGCGCACGGGCTGCGGCCGCTGTAGATGGACGCACCCTGCGCACGGTCTTGAAGTCCCGAAAACACGACGGCCGCCCTGCGGCGGCCGTCGGCGATCCCGAGTGGAGAAGATCGTGCGCCGAGATCGTGCGCGACGATCCCCGCCGATCGGTTTACCAGATGCGCACGCGCTGCTCCGGCGGCAGATACAGCTTGTCGCCCGGCTTCACGTCGAAGGCGCGGTACCATTCGTCGAGATTGCGCAGCGGGCCGTTGATGCGGTACTGCGGCGGCGAATGCGGGCCGACCTTGAGCTGGTTGAGCATCGCCTCGTCGCGATACTTCGACTTCCAGATCTGCGCCCACGCCAGGAAGAAGCGCTGGTCGCCGGTCAGGCCGTCGGCGGTGTAGGCCATCGACAGGCCGCCGAGGTCGCCGATGTTCTCGCCCAGACCGAGCTGGCCGTTCACGCACTGGCCCTCGAGCGGGCAGTAGGTGTTGTACTGCGCGACCAGGGCCCTGGTGCGCGCGTCGAAACGGGCGCGGTCCTCGTCGGTCCACCAGTTGCGCTGGACTCCGGCGTAGTCGGACTTCGAACCCTGATCGTCGAAGCCGTGCCCCATCTCGTGGCCGATCACGCCGCCGATCGCACCGTAATTCACCGCCGGATCCGCATTCACGTCGAAGAACGGCGGCTGCAGGATGGCGGCCGGGAACACGATCTCGTTGAACGACGGGTTGTAGTACGCATTGACCGTCTGCGGGGTCATGAACCATTCGTCGCGGTCCGGCTTCTTGCCCAGACGGCTGTTCTGGTCCTCGATGAAGTACTCGCGGAGCGCCAGCACGTTGGCGATCAGGTCGTTCGGGACAATGGTGACGCTGGCGTAATCGCGCCACTTCTTCGGGTAGCCGATCTTCGGATTGAAGGTCTCCAGCTTGCGGTAGGCCTCGGCCTTTGTCGTTTCGCCCATCCAGTCGAGATTGCGGATGTTCTCGCGCAGCGCGGCGCGCAGATTCTCGACCAGCTTGTCCATCGCGGCCTTGGCTTCGGGCTTGAAGTGGCGGGCGACGTAGAGCTGACCGACCGCTTCGCCCAGGCCCTGCATGCCGCCGACCAGGGCGACGCCGCGCTTCCACTGCTCGCGCTGCGCCTTCTGGCCCTGCAGCACCATGCCGGAGAAGGCGAAGGCCGCCTGGTCGATCTCGGTGCTCAGCAGCGGCGCATGGTTGCGGACGGCGTGGAAGGTCAGGTAGTCGCGCCAGACCGCGACCGGGGTCTTCTTCGCGATCTCCAGCACAGGTCCGACCGCGCTCGGCGTGGAGACGTTGACATCGCCCGGCTTGGCGATGCCCTGCGCGGCGAAATGCGCCTTCCAGTCGTAGCCGGGGAATTCCTGGTTGAGCTGCGCGAAGGTGCGCATGTTGTAGGTCTTGTCGCGGTCGCGCAGTTGGGCGCGATCCCAGTGCTGTTTGGCGATCTCGGTCTCCAGCGCGAGGATCGCCTCGGCGCGCGGCTTGGCGTCGGCGACGCCGGCGAACCCGAGCATCTTCGCGATGTGATCGAGATAGGCGGCGCGGATCTGGACGAAACGCGGCTCCTGGTTGAGATAGAAATCCTTGTCCGGCAGACCGAGACCGCCGACGCCCAGACCGATGATGTAGCGGTTCGGATCCTTGCGGTCGAGGGTCACGCCGCCGCCGACCGGGCTGTTGGTGCCGTCCATGCCGGCGCGACCGAAGGCGGCGGTCAGCGCTGCGAAGGAATCGACCTTCGCGATCCGGTCCAGCACCGGCTTCAGCGGCGCGATCCCGGCGGCGTCGCGGGCCGCGGTGTTCATGAAACTGGCGTAGAAATCGCGGATCTTCTGCTCGTTGCTGCCGGGCTTGAGGTCCTGACGCGCCTGCAGTTCCTCGATGATCGCGCGGGTCTGGGCCTCGGCGCGATCGCCGAGCATGTTGAACGAGCCGTAGCGGGTCTCGTAGTCCTTCAACTGGTAGTTGTCGAACCAGTTGCCGTTGGCGTAGCGGTCGAAGTCGTCGCCGGGCTTCACCGAGGTGTCGCGGTTCTGCAGTTCGATGCCGAAGCTGCCGAGTTCGGGCTTGCCGGTGTCGCCAGCGAAGATGACGGGCGCAGCGAGGGCCAGCGCGAGGCCGAGGGTAAGCAGAGTCTTGTTCATGGAAGAATCCGGTGCGGACGGGCAATCCGGCAGCCTATCCGACGCCGCCGCCGCGGCATGTGCCAGAGGTCGGGGGCGGCCTGTCCGGCCTTGGCGGATCAGGGATTCGGCGGCGTCTGCACGGGAATCGGGTCCGCGGCGGGTTCCGGCTCCGCCGGTGCGGCGTAGATCGCCTCGCGGGCCTGCTGCAGCCGCAGGCGCAGGTAGTCCTCGCGGCTCATGCCGTCCGGGAAACTGCCCATCCGCGACACTTCCGCGACGATCCGCGATTCGGCGGCCTTGTACTGCCGGAAGCGGGGATCGCGGTTCTGCTGCTCCAGATAGGCGCGCTGGCGCGCACTGGTGTCGCTGCGGTAGCGGTCGATCACTTCCTGCGATTGGCGGATGCGTTCCATCTCGTCCTGGACGGCCGCGTGGATCAGACCGACCCGCAGCACCACCGCCTCGTCGGCCGACAACTCCCGCATCCGCTCGCGGCGGTCGATCTCCCGGCTCAGGGCCTGGGCGCGACTCAGCCGCACCTTGGGGTCGAGTTTGGGCGCATCGCGGACGAACTCGCGGGCCTGGCGCTCGAACGCCAGCCGGCTCTGGTAGGCGCGGGCTTCGGGCGTCGATGCCGCCATGTCCTCAGCCGACCCCGCGCCGGCGACCGGTGCGGCCCCGGCCGGAGCCGTCGTCGACAGCGTGTGCCCGGCCGTGGTCTGGCGCATCTTGCCGGCCACCCAAAGGCCGAGGGTGAGGGCGAGGGCCAGCGGCAGTGCGAAATGGATC
>JBIJBH010000286.1:0-5360 GCA_044345315.1 Lysobacteraceae bacterium | reverse complement strand
CAAGGGCATGTTCCTGCCCGACCGCTACATCAAGGGCGTCTGCCCCAACTGCGGCAGCGCCGATCAGTACGGCGACAACTGCGAAGTCTGCGGCGCCACCTATGCGCCGACCGAACTGAAGGACCCGCGCTCGGTGCTCAGCGGCGAAACGCCGGAACTGCGCGAGTCCGAACATTTCTTCTTCGAACTCGGACAATTCAGCGACTTCCTGCGCGGCTGGCTGGCCGGCGATGTCGCGGTGCCGGGCGTCAAGGCCAAACTGCAGGAATGGCTGGACGCCGAAGGCGGCCTGCGGCCGTGGGACATCTCGCGCGATGCGCCCTATTTCGGGTTCGAGATCCCGGGCCGGCCGGGCAAGTATTTCTACGTCTGGCTGGATGCGCCGATCGGCTATCTGAGCAGCTTCCGCGCGCTGTGCGACGCGCAGGGCCTCGATTTCGACGCCTTCACCCGCGCCGGCAGCGATGCCGAGATGCATCACTTCATCGGCAAGGACATCGTCAACTTCCACGGCCTGTTCTGGCCGGCGGTGCTGCAGGGTTCGGGCTTCCGCACGCCGACGCGGCTGCACGTCAACGGCTATCTGACCGTCGACGGCGCGAAGATGTCGAAGTCCCGCGGCACCTTCGTGATGGCGAAGACCTATCTCGACGCCGGCCTGCCGCCGGAGGCGCTGCGCTACTACTACGCCGCGAAATCCTCGGGCGGCGTCGACGATCTCGATCTGAATCTCGCCGACTTCGTCGCCCGCGTGAACAGCGACATCGTCGGCAAGTTCGTGAACATCGCCAGCCGCTGTGCGGGCTTCGTCGCGAAGCATTTCGACGGCCGTCTCGGCCCTGCGCTCGAATCCGGCCGCGGCGCCGACCTGCACGTCGCGACCCTGGCGCGCCGCGAGGCGATCGTCGCCGCCTACGAGGCCAACAACGCCGCTGCGGCCCTGCGCAACATCATGGAAGCCTGCGACGAAGCGAATGCCTACGTCGCCGACAGCGCGCCGTGGCAGCTCGCGAAGCAACTGGATGTCGCCGGCAACACCGAGCGGCTGCACGCGGTCTGCACGACCGCGCTCAACCTGTTCCGTCTGCTCGCCGCCTATCTCAAACCGGTGCTGCCCGATGTCGCCGCGCAGGCGGAGGCCTTTCTCGCCGCGCCGGTCGCGCACTGGAGCGATCTGGACGCGCCGCTGCTCGATCACGCAATCCAGCCATACTCCCCGCTGTTCACCCGAATCGACCCGAAACAGATCGACGCCATGACCGAAGCCTCGAAAGAAACCCTGCAAGCCGCCGCACCTGCTCCCGCGCCGGCGAAGACCGAGACCGCCGCGCCGAAGGCCGCCGAACCGGCGAAGGACGCCGCCGCGCAGCCCGCGTTCATCGGCATCGACGACTTCGCGAAACTCGACCTGCGCATCGGCAAGGTGCTGGCCTGCGAGTTCGTCGACGGCTCGGACAAGCTGCTGCGCTTCGAACTGGATGCGGGCGAGCTCGGCAGGCGCCAGATTTTCTCCGGCATCCGCGCCAGTTATGGCGAGCCGGAGAAACTGGTCGGCCGCAGCGTGGTGTTCATCGCCAATCTGGCGCCGCGCAAGATGCGTTTCGGCGTCAGCGAGGGCATGATCCTCTCCGCCGGCTTCGACGGCGGCGCGCTGGCGCTGCTCGACGCGGACGCCGGCGCGTTGCCGGGCATGCCGGTGCGCTGAGCCCCTGCTTCACAACCCTCGCTTCCCGACCCTCGCTTCCGGAGCCCGACGATGACGACGCTGCGCCCGCTTTCGCCCGCCACCGCCACGCTGCTGCTGACCGGAGCGCTGCTGACGCTCGCCGGCTGCAGCGGCACCGCGCCGCCGAAGGCCGAACCCATCGGTGGTCAGCGCGACGCGCACGGCTGCCCGGTCGCGGCCGGCTATACCTGGTGCGCGCGCGAACGCGAGTGCGTGCGGCCGTGGGAACTGGCGGAAAAAGCCGGTTTCCCGGACAACGCGGAAGGTTTCCGCGCCTACTGCGACGCGGCGCCGGACGCGGCCCCCGCGGGCAAGGGCTGAGGCCATGGCGGAGGCGGTCGCACCGCCGCTGGTGGAGCGCCTCGACCGGATCCTGCCGCAGACCCAGTGCGGCCAGTGCGGCTATCCCGGCTGCCGGCCCTATGCCGAAGCGATGGCGCGCGGCGAGGCCGATGTCGATCATTGCCCGCCGGGCGGCGATGCCGGCGCGCGCGCGCTGGCCTGGGTACTCGGCGTGCCGGCGAAGCCCTACGATCGCGGCCGCGGCCTGCACAAGCCGGCGCAGGTGGCGGTCGTGGTCGAGGCCGACTGCATCGGCTGCACCAAATGCATCCAGGCCTGCCCGGTCGATGCGATCGTCGGCGCCGCCAAGCACATGCACGTCGTGATCGAACCGCTGTGCACCGGCTGCGAACTGTGCGTTCCCGCCTGCCCGGTGGACTGCATCGTGCTGGAGCGGCCGAGCGCGCCCGCCGCGGAGACCGCGGCATGACCTATCGCGCGCTCGACGACGCCGCGATCATCGCCACCGCGGCGCGGCTGAGCGCGCGGATCGACGAGCGCTTCGCCGGCTCGGGGCTGTCTAAAGTGGCGCGCGAACTGCTCGCCGTGGCCGAGGAAACCACCGCGCGGATCGCGGCGATCCGGCGCCCGCGGCGGTCGATCCGGATCTACGCCGGGCTAGTGATCGCGCTGATGCTGGCGCTGATCGTCGCGCTGGCCGCGACCCTGCCGCTGTCGCAGGAGCGGATCGCGCTGCTTCCGCTGCTGCAGGTGATCGAATCGGGGATCAACGACGTGATCTTCCTCGGCATCGCGGTGTTCTTCCTGATGTCGCTGGAAACCCGGCTCAAGCGCCGCGACGCGCTGCGCGCGCTTCATCAACTGCGCAGCCTCGCCCACGTCATCGACATGCACCAGTTGACCAAGGACCCGGAACGGCTGCTGTCGCCGGAGAACGCCACCGCGTCCTCGCCGATGCGCACGCTCAACCGCTTCGAACTGGCGCGTTATCTCGACTACTGCACCGAGATGCTGGCGATCATCAGCAAACTCGGGGCGCTCTACGCCCAGGACCTCGACGATCCGCAGGTGCTGGGCGCGGTCAACGACATCCAGGGCCTGACCACCGGGCTGTCGTCGAACATCTGGCAGAAGATCGTGATCCTGGACCGCACCGGCGCGGTCTGAGCGTCGCTCGGACCCTGTCCGGCGCGGAGCGCCGGAAGATTCCGCACAGGCGCTCAGGCCATGCGCGGACCGCTGCGGGCCGCTTCCACCTGATCCTGAGCCATGCCCTGCTGCAGGCCCTGCATCGGCGATGGCGGTGCAGTGCGTGCGGCGACTTCGGCGAGGGTCTGCGCGGCCGGCTGCCGCGACGCGCTTGCGGCATCAACCGATGCGTGGAAGAAGGGCTCGCGATCGCCGTTGGGGCTGTACATCGCGAACACCCGCGTATCGCCGCCGCGGTCGGTCAGCAGAACCCGATCGACCTGGCGCACGCCGGGGTCGCGTTCGACCTCCAGCAGCAGCGCGCCGGCGATGTTGCGGCTGGCGGCCGCGTCCCAGCGCCCGTCGCGCGAGACCGTCGCGGCGATCGTGTCGAAGTCCGCGCGACGACGGCCGTCGAGACGCTCGACCGGGTCCACGGCACCGACGCCGTCGGCCCCGTAGCCATCGCCGTCGGGCCCCTTGCCGGGCTTGCCGGTCCTGCCTGGCTCGACTTTGCCCGGATCGGTCGGCTTCGGCGAAACGTCCTGTTTTTCCGGCGATTTCTCCGGCGATTTCTCGACGAAGGGGTCGAAGCTCTTCTTCACCGCCACGCCGCTGCTGGTGTCGTAATAGACGAAGGGTTTGCCGTCGCGCAGCTTGAGATAGGGTTCGAGCTGTTTCTCGTCGAGGCCGAGCGCCTTCATGTTGATGTGCACGGGCGAAGGCCGCAGGCCGTATTCGGCGTAGAGCGCGGGCAGGCGCGATTCGACCGAGACGATGTACTGCAGCGCAGGGACCGCGACGTGGTTGCTGTAGTCCTGGTCCTTCCGCGCGCCGAGCTGCGTGTCCGCGGCGGGGTCGTTGAAATACTCCCGGCCGACCGCGCGCCTGTTGGCCGGACTCTCGGCCATGGTGAAATCGGCGTTGAGCACGATCCCCGGCTGCAGCGCATAGCGATGATTCGGCGCTTCGCCGCTGCGACGGATGTATTCACCGGTCTTCTCCGGGGCCGCCTCGTAGATCGACGCGAGATCCGGCGTGCGGCCGTCGGCGCGGATCATCGACACCACCGCGTTGAAGCCGGCGATTTCGGCGACCGCCTCGCTGCGGCGGTTGGCTTCGATGAAGCCGGCGAGCGCGCGGGTGTAATCGTGCGGCGGCTGTTGCACCGACCCGGGCGCCTGACCGGCGTCGGGCATGATCATGCGCTGCATTTCCTTGCTCGCGAGGGCTTCGAATTCGAGGAACTGCCGCTGGCCGGAGGTGCGTTCCAGCGCATGCCGCACCTCGTGCGCCGCAGTGTGGATGTTCTGGGCCATCCACTTCGGGTCCTCGTGGCCGATCGCCAGCTCGCCGTAATTGAGCCGAAGAATGCGATCGTTGGGGTCGTAGTTGCCGCCCGAGAAACCGTTCCGGTTGATCTCGAAACCCTGCAGGTGTCCGTCCCGGACCGCCTGCAGCGCGAGCGTCTTCAGATGCGGCGAACGCTCGAACATGGCCTCGAAATTGTTCGCCGCCTGCGGATTGCCGCCGCCGTGACGGGTCAGCTCGGTCTTGAAATCGGCGATCATCGCGCGGAGCTTCTCCTCCGGCGTGGGGTCGTTCGGCGTGGGGTCGTTCGGCATGCGATCGTCGATCGTGCGCTGCGGGGCCGCATCGGCGGCGGTCCGGGCAGGTTCGGTATTCATCCGGAATGCATTCCAGTCATTGCACAAGACAACGGCCGGGAAATCCCGACCGCGACAGTGACGATTGTCTCATATCCGCCGCAGACGGAACACGGCGCGGCCGCGTCTCACGAGCGCCGACTCAGCGGGGACAGCCGCTGTCCGAGCAGATGCGCTCGACCCGGTACCCCTTCGCGCGCAGTTTCTCGACCACGCCGTCCTCGCCGATCAGATGCAGGGCGCCGACCACCGCCAGGGTGTCGCGCTGCGTTTCCCCGTCGAGCCGCCGCTGCAGCTTCGGCACCCAGGCGTCGTTGCGATCGACATTCACGCGGCGGTACAGCTCGGGGTATTCGCGACGCATCTCGACGGCCATGTCCTGCCACATGACGGTGTCGTCGCCGCGACGCCAGGCGTCGTGCAGGGCTTCGATCTCGGCCCTGGCCTTCTGCGCCTCGCCCAGCGACTCGGCGAGG
>JBIJBH010000284.1:0-5368 GCA_044345315.1 Lysobacteraceae bacterium | reverse complement strand
ATCCGGCCCTTGATGAAGGTCGGCTCCACCAGCCGTCCGCCGTTGCCCAGCGCGGCGTAGGCGCGCGCGATCTGCAGCGGCGTGGCGTTCATGCCGTAGCCGTAGGACAGTGTCTGCTTGGTGGTGCCGCTCCAGCGCGCGGGGTCGAGCAGCGTGCCCGGGCTCTCGCCGGGAAACCCGCTGCCGGTGCTGCGGCCGTAGCCGAAGCGGGCGAGGAACTCGTGGAAGCGACGGTCGTCCATCCGGTGCACGATCTTCGCCACGCCCACGTTCGAGCTCTTGCGGATCACGCCGGTGGTGTCGAGCACGCCGTAGTTGTGGGTGTCGGTGGTGCGCCAGCGACCGTTGGGGATCCAGCCGGGACGGGTGTCGAACACGGTGTCGCGGCGGATCACGCCCGCTTCCAGGCCCGCGGCCACGGTCAGCGGCTTGATCGTCGAACCCGGCTCGATCACGTCGGTCACCGCGCGGTTGCGGTGCGCGTCGCGATTGCCGCCGACGACCGCGTTCGGATTGAACGACGGCAGATTGGCCATCGCCAGCACTTCGCCGGTCTGCACGTCCAGCACCACCGCCGAACCGCTGGTCGCGCCGGTCTCGCGCAGCGCGCGCTTGAGCTCGCGATAGGCCAGATACTGGATGCGGCGATCGATGGTGAGGGTGAGATTGCGGCCCGGTTCGGCCGGGCGGATCAGATCGACTTCCTCGACCACGCGGCCGCGGCGATCCTGGATCACGCGCTTGGCGCCGGGGCGGCCGGCGAGCTGTTCGTCGAACGCCAGCTCCAGGCCTTCCTGGCCGCGATCGTCGATGTTGGTGAAACCCAGCACGTGCGCGATCGCCTCGCCCTGCGGGTAATAGCGGCGGTACTCGCGCTCCGAACGCACGCCGGGAATGCCCAGCGCCAGGATCCGCCGCGCCTCGGCCGGATTCAGGCGGCGCTTGAGATACACGAAATCGCGATCCATGCGCTGGGTCAGCTTGCGGGTCAGCGATTCGACGTCGGTCTCCAGCGCCGCGGCCAGCGCGGGCAGGCGCGCGGGTTCGGCCAGCACTTCGCGCGGGGTGGCGCCGATCGATTCGACCGGCGTCGACACCGCCAGCGGCTCGCCGTTGCGGTCGGTGATCATGCCGCGGCTGGTCGGGATGCGGATCTCGCGCACGAAGCGCTCGTCGCCCTGCGCGCGGTAGAAATCGTTGCGGACGAGCTGCAGATCGACCGCGCGCGCGACCAGCGCCAGGGCGCAGACCGCGAGCGCGCCGCCGACCAGCAACAGCCGTCCGCGCAGGTCGAACCGCGCACGGACGCGCTGCGCCGGTCCGCGCAGCGCGCTGCGGCGCTTGCGCCAATCGGCGAATCGGGCGAGGAAGGGGTTCACCGGGTTCATGGCCGCACCACCACGATGTCCGCCGGCTCCGGCGTGCGCATGCCCAGGCGCTCGCGCGCGAGCTTGTCGATGCGGTTGCTCTCCGCCCAGGTCGCTTGCTCCAGCTGCAGCCTGCCGAATTCGATGTTCAGCTCGTCGCGCGCCTTCTCCAGCCGGGTCAGTTCGAAGAACGACTGGCGATGGCTGTAGCGGGCGTGCACGACGCCGATCGCCGAGATCAGATTGGCGAGAACCAGCACGACGAGGATCGCGCGCAGACTCATGCGACCTCCCCGCACTTCTCGGCGACGCGCAGCACGGCGCTGCGCGCGCGCGGATTGGCCGCGAGTTCGGCCTCGTCGGCCTTCTGCGCGTCGGCGACGATCTTCAGCGTCGGCACGAACGCGATCTCGACCGGCAGTCGGCGGTTGGCCGGCGGCGCCTTGGCGCGGCCGGCGATGAAACGCTTGACGATGCGGTCTTCCAGCGAATGGAAGCTGATGACGACCAGACGGCCGCCCGGGCGCAGCGCCGCCAGCGCCGCGTCGAGGCCGCGCTCGAGATCGTCCAGTTCGCGATTGATGAAGATCCGGATCGCCTGGAAACTGCGGGTCGCGGGATGGATCTTCTGCGCGCCGCGCGGCACCGTCGCGGCGATCAGTTCGGCCAGTTCGGCGGTGCGGGTCAGCGGCGCGGCGGCGCGACGGGCGACGATCGCGCGGGCGATCCGCCGGCTCTGCTTTTCCTCGCCGTACAGCCACAGCACGTCGGCGATCTCGCGCTCGTCGGCGCGCGCCAGCCATTGGGCCGCGCTTTCGCCGCTGTCCGGGTCCATGCGCATGTCCAGCGGGCCGTCCTTGCCGAAGCTGAAACCGCGTTCGGCCACGTCCAGCTGTGGCGAGGACACACCCAGATCGAACAGCACGCCGTCCAGGCCCGCGCGCACGGCCTCCCAATCGCCGAGCGCGGCGAAGCTGCCGCGGCGGATCGCCACGCGCGGGTCCGCGCCGAACTCGCGTTCGGCGGTGCGGATCGCTTCGGGATCCTTGTCCATCAGCAGCAATCGGCCTCCGTCACCAAGACGTTGCAGCACGCCCCGCGCATGACCGCCGCGCCCGAACGTGCCATCGAGATAGGTTCCGTCCTCGCGTACCCGCAGCCCGTCCATGACCTGCCCGAACATCACTGGCAAGTGCTGCACCGGCAAGTCCTGCGCCGCGAGGTGGGCAGGCACCGCGCCCGCGCCACCCGCGGTCACAGCCGCAGATCGAGCATCGCCTCGCCCAGATCCGCATCGCCGAGCGTCTTGCGGATCTGCGCGTGGTGCGCCTGCTCGCTCCACAGTTCGAACTTGTCGCCCATGCCCAGCAGCACGGCGCGTTTCTCGATGCCGACCGCATTGCGGTGGCTCGCGGGAATGCCGATGCGGCCGTTGCCGTCGGGCTCGACGAAGGTCGCGGCGCCGACCAGCTTCAGCTGCAGGGCGCGGCTGACGCTGCGGGTCGGCGGGAGTTTGTTGACCTCGTCGCGGACGTTTTCCCAGACCGGTCGCGGATAGAGATAGAGCGAGCCGGATTCGAACGGGTTGTAGGTGATGACCAGCCGGCTCTCGCAGACCTGCGCGATCAAGTCCCGGTAACCGGTGGGGATCGCCAGCCGGCCCTTGTCGTCGATCGTGATGGCGGTCTCACCTTGGAACACGTTTCCTGCCCGGTCGTGCCCGTCTGCAGCGGGCTTGGTCAACATCGGAAAACCACGAATAACCCGGTTTTCCCACCAGCCGCCACCTTAGGAGTGGTCAACAGGGTTGTCAACAACTTTCTGCGACGGATTTCACCAAGCGCGTCAATGACTTGCGCCAATGTTCAGAGAGTAGTTCAAGGTTTGTCCACAACCCCATGTTTAGTCTCAAATTTTGAGATTCAGGGGTCGATCTCAGACGTACAAGAGACGGCCTCGGAGGTGCCGCGACCCGCGAAGCCGGCCACCGGGACTGTGGTCGGCCCCGTCCCTCGGGAGGACATGGGCGACGGTATGGGACACCCACGATTTTCCACCAGACCGGGGGCCGTCGTCATGGCCGAACCTGACCCGCCAGGCCCCTGTCGTGAGGCCGTGCCGTGCGCAAAAACGCATCCGGCCCGGACAAGCCCGGGCCGGAATGCGAACAGCAAAAGGCAGAGTCGGCCGATAAGCCGGGTTCTGTCGTGGACAGTCATTCCTCTGGGCGCATCGTCGCCGATACGCTCAAGCAGCCTACCCGGAGACGTCGCGGGCCACGACATCGTCTCCCTATTTGGCCTTGCTCCCGGTGGGGTTTGCCGTGCCGGTCCGTTGCCGGACTCGCGGTGCGCTCTTACCGCACCATTTCACCCTTGCCCGCATCCCGAGGGACCGCTGGCGGTATCTTTCTGTTGCACTTTCCGTCGGCTCGCGCCGCCCAGGCGTTACCTGGCACCGTGCCCTGCGGAGCCCGGACTTTCCTCGGCACCGCACCCCGGAGGATGCGATGACGCGACTGTCTGGCCGACTCTGCCGGTCGCATTGTCGCATGCCTGCGGCGGGCGGTTGGGTTAGGCTTGGGTCAGCCGCCATGCGGCCGCGGTGCGACAGGAGGTCGCCGAAGCATTCCCCTCCACGCAGCAGACGCGAGGTGCCTCCGCTTGCCCGCCATGCGCCGACACACACGCCTCCGGCTGCGAACGGCCCTGCTGCGGCTCGCGGCCGCCGCCATGCTCGCGGGATCGACCGTCTGGGCCTCGGTCCCCGCGCCGGCGGATACCGTCGAACGCCGCCATCCGCTCGAGATCCAGGCACTGACCCGCCCGCGCGAAGTGCTGGCGAAACTGGCGCAGGCCCGTAAAGCGCTGGCGCCCGACGACCATGCCGGGACAGCCAAGCTGGCGCTGGCCGAGGCGAACGCCTGCCGGGTGATCGCCGATTACCGCTGCCAGCGCCGCGCCGGCAGCGCCGCGATCCAGGCCGCCGACCGCACGGTCGATGTCTACCTGCAGGTGCGCGCCCGGATCGCGGTCGGTCGCGCATTGTCGCGACTGGGCGATTTCAACGCTGCGGCGCGGGTGCTCGCCGAAGCCCAGCAGCGGCTGGGCGACGGCGGCGAGAGCGCGTTGCACGCCGACGTGCTGCTGGCCTATTCCTCGATCAGCGAACGCCTCGGCAAGCTCGACGAATCCTACCGCTACGCCCGCGAGGGCCTGGCGCATGCGTCGGCGGACGAACTGCCGGAAATGCGCCTGCGCCTGCTGCGCAACATGGCGAACATCGCCTCGCGGCGCGGACGGCCGGAGGAAGCGCGCGCGCTGATGCGCGAGGCCAAGGCGATCCTGCCCAAGACGAACGACCCGAAACTCGCCGCCGAGGTGCTGGTCGAGGAAGCGCGCAGCGCGCGCGCACTCGCCGATGCCGACACGGTCGAGGACATGGGCCGGCAGATCGGCGCGATCGGCGACGGCCTGCGCAACACCCAACTGCGCGGGCTGGGCCTGGAAACCCGCGGCCATGCGCTGCGCATGCGCGGCGACGCCGCCGGCGCGCTCGCGCTGTATCGCAGCGCCGCCACGGAATTCGCACGGCTCGAACTGGATGCCGACGAACTGCGCGCGCTGCGCGAGGTGGTGGACCTGCAGTTGGCGGGCACCGGCGCGGACGATCTGCCGGCCTCGATCGCGCGGCTGATCCAGCTCAGCGACCGGGTGAACCGGGCCGAGCGCGACGCCGCCGCTTCCGATTTCGAAGAGCGGCTGCGCTACGCCGAAAGCGACGCCGAACTGGCGCGCGCCAACGCCGTGGCCGAAGCCGAACGGCTGCGCGCGGAAGTCACCGACAGCCGCTTCCGCTACAGCCTGCTGGCCGGCGCGCTCGCGATCGGCCTGCTGGCGGTGATGATCGCGCTGTACGCGCATCAGCGTCGCTATGCAGCGCTGATGCGCGAGCGCGGCCGCGAGATGGAGATCGCCGCGTCCACCGATTTCCTGACTTCG
>JBIJBH010000017.1:0-18073 GCA_044345315.1 Lysobacteraceae bacterium | reverse complement strand
CTTTCTTTGCACAAGCAAAGAAAGGTGGCTCGCTCGCGGCAGCGAGCGAAACCAAGGGGCGAGAGGAAAGCCTCGACGACCATTGCTCTCGAATAGATCAACAGCATATCCCTCGCCGATAGTTCGGGATGAAAAAGCATTGTTGAATCGGCTTAAGCCATTGAACCGCTTGATGAAAACGTGGGGAGACCTCAGGCCGAGGCGCACCCCATGCGGATACCTCGCCATGTCGAGCGGAGCGCAGCTCCGCTGCCCCGCTTCCGGAGCCCGAGTCCTCACGGCATGCAGCGGATCTGCGATCCGCTCTACAGACGGCATGCCTGCGCGGAAGCGCTCGGCGCAACGGATGGCATCAATGCATCAGAACCTGATCCTGCCGATCAGGATGTCCTTGTACATCACCCAATCGCCGACGAACGAATAGAACGGATGCTTGAACGTCGCCGGCTTGTTCTTCTCGAAGAAGAAATGCCCGACCCAGGCGAAGGCGTAACCGGACACCAGCGCACCGAGCAGCCACCAGGGGTTGTCGCGAACGACCGCGGTGACGATGCAGACGATCGCGATCGAAGTACCGACGAAATGCAGCCGGCGGCAAGTGCGGTTGCGGTGTTCGCCTAGGTAGAACGGGTAGAACTCGCGGAAGCTGGAAAAACCGGACATGGACATCTCCCGTCAGGGTGTGCGGCGGCGTGCGGCCCGCTGCAGCAGCAGGACGACACCGTACCAGACGAAGAACAGGCCGAGCAGGTTGGGCACGCTCAGCGTCCATTCGCTCTGGTGCCAGCCGTAGTACAGTGCCAGCGCGCCGAGCGCCAGCAGCAGCACCGACCAGCCCCAGGGCGTCGGCGGATCGGCGGCGCCGGCCTGCCGGCGCAGGCGCGCGGCGCAGGTCTCGTCGCAGTGCAGGCCGATCGGATCGTCGTGCGCGCAGTCCTCGGCGCACAGGCCCTTGCCGCAGACGGTGCAGACCCCGACCGCGACCCGGTCGCGATGGCGCCAGCAGTTCATGTTCGCCCGGCCTCCGTGGCCTTGGCGCGATTCCAGTAAGCGTCCTGCGCGTCCAGCGGCAGATCGGCCAGACGCACGCCGTCGGCCGCGGCCATCGTTTCCATCATTCGGAAGCGGCGCTCGAACTTGTGATTGGCGCGGCGCAGCGCGGCGCCGGGATCGACCTTCGCATGCCGGGCCAGATTGGCGGCCACGAACAGCAGATCGCCCAGTTCCTCCTCCAGCCGCTCGCGGACCGCCGGGTCCTGCGGCGCGGCGGCGAGGGCGTCGAATTCCGCCTGCACTTCGTCGAGTTCTTCCTTGAGCTTCTCGATCACCGGCGCCGGGCCGGGCCAATCGAAACCGACCGTCGCCGCCTTTTTCTGCAGCTTCACCGCGCGCTGCCATTCGGGCAGGCCGCGGGCGACGCCGGCCAGCGCGGACGCATCCGCGGTATCGCCCTGCTTCGCCAGACGCTCGCGTTTCTTTTCCGCGTCCCACATCGCGTTGAGCGCATCGCTGTCGGCGATGCTCATGCCGGCGAACACGTGCGGATGCCGGCGCTCCATCTTGTCGCTGATCGCGTCGACCACGTCCGGGAAGGCGAAGGCGCCCTGCTCCTCGGCCATGCGCGCATGAAACACGACCTGCAGCAGCAGGTCGCCGAGTTCGTCCTTCAGATCGTCGAGATCGCCGCGATCGATCGCGTCGGCGACTTCGTAGGCTTCCTCGATGGTGTACGGCGCGATCGTGGCGAAATTCTGTTTCAGATCCCAGGGACAGCCGCCCTGCGGATCGCGCAGGCGGGCCATGATCGCGAGCAGGCGCTGGATGCGGGTGGGGTCGATCTCAGCCAAGCGCGCACTCCCTCGACGATCTCACACCCATTCCCGCCACGGCAGATGCGCATCGCCCAAGGCGATGAAATCGCCGTTGAGGATGGTGTCGCGCTGGTTGTAGCGCAGCGGCCGGCCCTGCGAATCGAGCACGCGACCGCCGGCGGCCTCTACGATGGCCTGACCCGCGGCGGTGTCCCATTCGCTGGTCGGGGCGAAGCGCGGATAGACGTCGATCGCGCCCTCGGCGACGCGGCAGAACTTGAGGGAGGAACCAACGCCGATCGCCTCCAGTTCGCCCTTCGCCGCGGCCATCTTCGCCATGAACGCCTCGGTGCGGGCGTCGCGATGCGAACGGCTGGCGGCGACCCGCAGCGGCGCGAGCGCGGGTGTGCGCGTGCTCAGCGCGACCTCGCCGCCGTCGGCGCGCCGATACGCGCCGTGCACGCGATCGCCCCACCACAACACGCCCGGCACCGGCGCCTGGATCACGCCGAACACCGCTTCGCCATCCTCGATCAGGGCGATGTTGACGGTGAACTCGCCGTTGCGCTTGACGAATTCGCGGGTGCCGTCGAGCGGATCGACCAGCCATAGCCGCGACCACTCGCGGCGCTGCGCCGCGACCTCTTCGGCCGATTCTTCGGACAGCACGGGGATGTCCGGGGTGATCCGCTGCAGGCCGTCGACGATGCGCCGATGCGAGGCCAGATCGGCCGCGGTCAGCGGACTGTCGTCGCCCTTGTGCTCGACATCGAACGGATGCTCGTAGATCGCGAGAATATCGGCGGCGGCGGCGTTGGCGAGGGCGATCACCGCCTCGCGCGCGGATTCATCGAGCAATGTCGGCATGACGGAACCACTCCCGGACCAGAAACAGCGACGCGATCGAGCGCCCTTCGGAAAAATCGTCGGCGAGCATCAGCTCGTGCAGCGCGTCCAGCCGCCACGGCACCACGTCCAGCGGCTCGGGTTCGTCGCCGGGCAGCCGCTGTTCGTAGAGGTCGCGGGCCAGTACCAGCACGGTCTCGTGGCTCATGTAGGTCGGCGCGAGGCTGATCCGGCGCAGCACGGTCAGCGAACGCGCGCCGTAGCCGATCTCCTCCTTCAACTCGCGGTCCGCGGCCTGTTCGGGCGTCTCGCCGGGGTCGATCTTGCCCTTGACCAGGCCCAGTTCGTAGCGATGGGTGCCGGCGGCGTATTCGCGGATCAGCAGCGCGGTGTCGTCGTCCAGCATCGGCACCACGATCACCGCGCCGTAGCCGATGGCGGGCGCGCGGTGGTAGCGGCGGCGCTCGCCGTTGCTGAATTCGAGGTCCACTTCCTCGATCACCCGCTCGGGGTCGCCGCGACGGCGATGCACGGCGTGGATGATCGGCAGCGGACGGCTCACGCGGCACCGCCCAGGGCAGCATCGCTGCGGACGGCACGGGCGATAATGGGGGGATGGACAGACATGCCCCGATGATAAACGTTCCGATGACGGCTGAGGCCGACCGCTGGCGGGCGCGGGATCTGGCGGTGCTCTGGCACCCGTGCACGCAGATGCGCGAGCACCCCGACGCCCTGCCGCTGCTGCCGGTGGCGCGCGGCGACGGGGCCTGGCTGGTCGGCCACGACGGCCGGCGCACGCTCGACGCGGTCAGCAGTTGGTGGACCAACCTGCACGGGCACGCCGAGCCGCGGATCGCCGAGGCCGTCGCCAGTCAGGCGCGGACCCTGGAGCAGGTGATCCTGGCCGGGTTCTCGCATGCGCCGGCGGTGGAACTGGCCGAACGCCTGCTGGCGCGGGCCCCGCGCGAAGCCGGCCGCGCGCCGCTGGCCAAGGTGTTCTACGCCGACAACGGCTCCTCGGGGGTCGAGGTCGCGCTGAAGATGGCCTTCCACTGGTGGCGCAATCGCGGCGACGAACCGCGGCGCACGAAATTCGTGGCCCTGACCAACAGCTATCACGGCGAAACCGTGGGCGCGCTGTCGGTCGGCGATATTCCGCTGTATCGGCGGGTGTACGCGCCGCTGCTGCTGGAGGCGCTGTTCGCGCCCTCGCCCGACGCCTTCGGCGCCGGCATCGATGGCTCCGAAGCGCGCGCAGAAGACGCCGCCGACGCCCTCGCCCGTCTGCTCGACGCGCATCCGGGCGAGGTCTGCGCACTGATCCTCGAACCGCTGGTGCAGTGCGCCGGCGGCATGCGCATGCACCATCCGCGCTATCTGCGCCGGGTGCGCGAACTGTGCGATGCGCACGGCATCTTCCTGATCGCCGACGAGATCGCGGTCGGCTTCGGCCGCACCGGCACCCTGTTCGCCTGCGAACAGGCGCCCGCCGCCGGCGACCGCGGCGCGCCCGGCATCCAGCCCGATCTGCTGTGCCTGTCGAAGGGCCTCACCGGCGGCTTCCTGCCGCTGTGCGCGGTGCTCGCGACCCAGGCGATCTACGACGGCTTCCTCGACGACTCGCGCGAACGCGCCTTCCTGCATTCGCACAGCTACAGCGGCAATCCGCTGGCCTGCGCCGCGGCGCTGGCCTCGCTGGACATTCTCGAAGGCGACGACGTGCTCGCGCGCAATCGCGTCACCGCGGCGAAGATGGCGGCGCTGGCGGCGCCGTTCGCGGGGCATCCCATGGTCGCCGAGGTGCGCCAGACCGGGATGATCCTCGCCATCGAGCTGCTTCCCGAGCCGCAGAACACCGACGATGGTCACGCCGTCGAGATCGCAGGCCGCCGCGGCCTGCGCCTCTATCGCACCGCGCTGGATCGCGGCGTGCTGCTGCGCCCGCTCGGCGACGTGCTGTACTGGATGCCGCCCTACTGCGTCGACGACGAACAGCTCGCCCTGCTCGCCGATACCACCGCCGCCTGTCTGGAGGAGGCCGCCCGATGCGTCTGACCCGCGTCTTCGTCGATGCCCCGCTCGCGCCCGGCGCGCGCATCGCCCTGCCCGAGCACGCCGGCGCGCATCTGGTGCGCGTGCTGCGCCTGCGCGAGGGCGAGGCCTGCGTGCTGTTCAACGGCGACGGCCACGATTACGACGCGCGCCTGCTCGCCGCGACCAAGCGCAGCGTCGAGGCCGAAGTACTCGCAGCGCGCGCGATCGACAACGAATCGCCGCAGCGCATCGTGCTGCTGCAGGGCATCGCCCGCGGCGAGAAGATGGACCTCATCCTGCAGAAGGCGACGGAGCTTGGCGTGCAGGTCATCGCGCCGGTGTTCGCCGACCGCACCGAAGTGCGCCTCGACGGCGAGCGACTGGACAAGCGCATGGCGCACTGGCGCAGCGTGGTGATCGCCGCCTGCGAACAGAGCGGCC
Source organism: Lysobacteraceae bacterium (assembly GCA_044345315.1). Classification (GTDB taxonomy): domain Bacteria; phylum Pseudomonadota; class Gammaproteobacteria; order Xanthomonadales; family Xanthomonadaceae; genus Lysobacter_I. The sequence continues at coordinate 12,938 of JBIJBH010000017.1, read as the reverse complement.
GCGCACGGATTCCGGAACTGCGCCCCGCCTGCGGTCTTGCCGACGCCGCGGCGGCGCTCGATGCCGATGTCCTGAAGCTGACCCTGGACCCGGTCGGCGAACATCGCTTCGAGACGCTGGCGACACCGACCGGCGCGATCGCGATCGGGATCGGCCCGGAAGGCGGCTGGTCGGAGAAAGACCGCGCGATCCTCTCGGCCCACGGCTTCGCCGGCCTGCGCCTCGGCCCGCGCGTGCTGCGCACCGAAACCGCAGGACTCGCCGCGATCGCGGCGCTGCAGGCGCGGTTCGGGGATTGGTGAGAGAACGCACAGGCCACGACCGGAGGATCGTGGCAGCGAGGCAAGTCGCGACGGGCTCCGGGAAAGTAACTCGCTCGCGCCAGCGAGCGAAACCAAGAGCCGAGAGGCAATCCTCGACGATCGCCGCTGTCGAATCGATCAACAGCAGATCCCTCGCCTGCGGCTCGGGATGACAGGTCCTTGGACGATGTGGGAGCGACGCGAGTCGCGACCGGCTGCGAACCGTCTTTCAGGGCCCGTCGCGACTTGCGTCGCTCCCGCAGGGAAGGTTGCGGTCGTCGCGGCTGGCGTGGTTACCGCAATGGCGGGTCGAGACCCGCCCTACGCGGCTACGCCGCGGGGCGCAGGACCTCGACGATCATCCGCTCGGCGGCGTCGAGATCGGGGATCAGGGCGACGTCGTCGTTGAACATCACCCGCAGACGGATGCCGTCGGGGAGGATTTCCTCGTGTGCGCTGTCGACCATCAGGCGCTCGGGCGTGATTGTGACCAGGCGCGGGAAGCCCTGCGCCACCAGGGCGAAGTACGGCAGCTTGGGATCGCCGCCGAGGGCCTTGATGACGATGACCTTGGTGCCGACCGGCGCGCCCGGGGTGTGCGTGCCGGCGATGCGCGCGAACGAGACCAGCGGCAGACGCCAGCCGCGCCAGCGGATCTGGCCGAGCATCCACTCCGGCGCGTTGTCGACCGGTTCCGGCTCGGCGTAGGACAACACCTCGACCGTGGCCGCGTTCGGCAGCAGCAGCTGCGCGCCCGCGATCTGGATGAGGACGCCTCGAATGTCGTTGGCCTGGGTCGTGTTCACGGCGATGCTCGTTGCGTGTGGTGTGGCGTGTCGTTCGGAACCTGCGGGGTTGCGCTCAGGACGGCCAGCGCGCGGTCAGGCGGCCTGCCAGATCGGCCGGCAGGCCCGAGACCGCACCGCGAGCGCGCAGGGCGGCGCAGGCGGTGCCGTCGTAGCAGTCTTCCGGCGTCTGCGCGATCACCAGAGTGCCGGTGGCGGCGCTGGCGAAGGCCGGATCGACCAGTTGCGGATCGGCGCCGCTGAGGAAGACCAGCGCGCTCTGACCCACGGGCAGCGCGCCGAACACTCCGGCGGCGGGCATGGCGTCGGCGATGAAGCCGAGACGGCCGCCGGCGACGGCGATGCCGACGCCTTCGGGCAGGAAGTAGATCGTGCCGGGGCCGGCGGGCGCACCGGCTTCGGCCAGCGCGACCGGCAGCGCGGCGGCGCGGCTCATCTGCGCGACCAGTCGGTCGTAGCGGCCGCCCTGCAGATGCAGGCGGACCAGCACGGTCGCCGGGAATTCGGCGGGCAGCGCGGCGAGCAGTTGCCGGGTGGGATCGGGGCCGCCGAGACCGGCCTCGATCAGCACCACCGCAGCGCTGCCGGGCGGCGCGAACGGCGAGGCGGCATCGGTCTTGGCGTCAGCGCCGTCGTCGAGATCGACCAGCGACAGCGCCGAGATCCGCGCTTCGAGCGCGGACAGATCGGTGGCGGCGGGCGCAGCGCGCGGTGGCGCGACAGCGGCGGGCGCGTCCTCGACCGGCGCGAGCGACAGATCGCCGAAGGAGAACGCGGGCTTGCCTTCGCTGGCGGCGGGCGCGGCGGAAGGCAGCGGCGGCGGACCGGCGGGCGCAGGCGCAGCGGGCGCGTCCTCGCGCGGCAGGCTGGCGGCAATCAGTTCCTCGAACGACAGCACACGCTCCGCTTCGCGGGCGACGGGCGCGGGCGATGCCGGCGTCCGCTCGAAATCGCCGAAGTCGGCGAAGTCGTTGCTGCCGTCGTTGCCGGTATCGCCGAAACCGCCGTCGATGCTGAACGGCGCGATGTCCGTCGCTTTGCCGGCGGTCGCGGCATCGGCGGAGAGTTCTTCGAGAAAGAAGGCGTCGTCGTCGAAACGCAGCGGCGCGAGGTCGGAGCCGCCCGGCGCGCTGTCGATCGCAACCGACTCGATCTCCATTGCCTCGAGCGAGAGGGTCCCGGTCGTGTCGGCATCGAAGGAGACCGCGTCGAACGAGACCGCATCGAGCGACACCGTGTCGAGGGAGACCGCATCGAGCGACACCGCATCGAGCGCGACGCTGTCGAGCTCGACGCTCTCCAGGGTGAGCGCCTCGTCGTCGACCAGCGAGAGATCGCCGAAGCTCGTGGGCGCAGGTGCAGGCGCGGGGGCAGGTGCTGGCGAGAGTGCCGGCGGCGGCGTCGCGGCCGGTGTCGCGGTCGGAATTGCGTCCAGCAGCGCGGCATCCAGTTCGAGCGTCGTGGCGCGCGGCCGCGCGGCCGGCGGCTCGCCCGGCGAGGCATCGACCGGCACGCTGCCGGCGACCGCTTCGGCCTCGCGCGCGAAGGCGTCGAAATCGGCTTCGGTGTAGGCCGTCGCAGGGCGCCGCACCGCGCCCGGCGTCGGCTGCAGATCTTCGTTGTCGCGTTCCGCGCCCGGCGGCAGCACGTCGCTGTCGTGGCGCAGTTTGGCGGCCAGATGGCGCACCCAGCGCGCGGCGTCCCAGCCGGCGCGATGCGCGGCGAGCTCCGCTTCGTCGAAGATCACGGTCAACGCCGGATCCGACAGCAGGCCATCGAGTTGGTCCAGCGCCGGCTCGATGCTCGGCTCCAGCGCCACCAGCACTGCCTGCGGACCGAGCGCGCGCAGCGCGGCCTCGTCGGTCTGCGCGGGATCCACCGCAAGCAGCAGCTCGGCTCCGGCCTGACGCAGCGCGTCGGCGAGATGGTCGGCGGCCTTGCCGGCGCGCGCCAGCAGCACGACCCGGGTCGCCGTTGCGTGGGCAGCGGACTCAGCCATTCGCCTTCACCGACTCCAGCAGCGCGAACACGTTGCGCATCAGCTCGTTCTCCTGGTACGGCTTGCCCAGATAGCGGTCGACGCCGATGTCCATCGCGCGCTGGCGATGTTTGTCGCCGGTGCGCGAGGTGATCATGATGATCGGCACCTTCGCCAGTCGCGCGTCGGCCTTCATCGTGGTCGCCAGCTCGTAGCCGTCCATGCGCGGCATTTCGATATCGAGCAGCATCAGATCGGGCACGCGATCGACCATGCGCTCGAGCGCGTCGACGCCGTCCTTCGCGCTGATCACTTCGAAGTTGTTGCGTTCGAGCACGCGGCCGGTGACCTTGCGCATCGTGATCGAGTCGTCGACCACCATGACGAGCGGCACCGCGCGCTGCTCGGCGGCCGCGATATCGGCCTGATCTTCCGGCTGCGCGACGATCCGGCGCACCAGCGGCGCGATGTCGAGGATCACCACGACCGAGCCGTCGCCCATGATCGTGGCGCCGAAGATGCCGGGGATCGACGCGACCTGCGGGCCGATCGGTTTGACCACGATTTCGCGGTTGCCGACGATCTGGTCCAGGGTCACGGCGACGTGCAGGTCGCCCGAGCGGGTGAGCAGCAGCGGCATCTGCAGTTGGCCTTCGGCCTTGGCCGGCGCATGGCCGATCAGCTTGCCGAGGTCGTGCAGCACGTACTCTTCGTTGCCGTAGCGGTAGGTGGTCGCGCCGCGCGCCAGTTCCTCGCGCGGGATGCGGCCGACGCCGCGGACCGAGGCGATCGGCACCGCGAAGGTGGTTTCGCCGATGCGCACGAACGCCGCCTGGGTGACCGCGAGGGTCTGCGGCAGGCGCAGGGTGAAGATCGTGCCCTTGCCCAGCTCGGAATGGATGTCGATGGTGCCGCCGAGCTGACGCACTTCGCTGGCGACCACGTCCATGCCGACGCCGCGGCCGGCGAGGCGGGTGACTTCCTCGGCGGTCGAGAAGCCGGGTTCGAAGATCAGCGCGTCGAGCTGGGCGTTGGACAGCGGCGCGTCCTTGCGGACCAGACCGCGCGCTTCGCCGCGTTCGCGGATCGCCTTGCGGTCGAGGCCGCGGCCGTCGTCGCCGACCTGCAGCACGACTTCCGAACCTTCCTTGCGGATCGCGATCGTGACCGTGCCTTCCTCGGGCTTGCCGTCGGCGGTGCGCTGGGCGGTCTTCTCCAGACCGTGCGCGACCGCGTTGCGCAGCATGTGCTCCAGCGGCGCGGTCATGCGTTCGAGCACGTTGCGGTCGAGTTCGCCCTGGGCACCTTCGATCTTGAGCTGCACCGGCTTGCCGGTGTCGCTGGCGGCCTGGCGCAGCACGCGGCGCAGGCGCGGCACGACGGTGTCGAACGGCACCATGCGCGTGCGCATGAGGCCTTCCTGCAGTTCCGAGCTCACCCGCGACTGCTGCAGCAGCAGGGTGTCGTACTGCTGGGTCAGATCGTCGAGCGTGGTGTGCAGGCTGGAGAGGTCGGCCGCGGTCTCGGCCAGTGCGCGCGAGAGCTGCTGCACGGTCGAGAAGCGGTCGAGTTCGAGCGGATCGAACGCGCCGTCGGTGCTTTCGCCTTCGCGCTGGTAGCGGGCGATGATCTGGGCTTCGGTCTCGATCTCGAGACGACGGAGCTGGTCGCGCAGACGGGTATTGGTCTGCTCCATTTCCGCGGTCGCGGTGCGGAACGCGCCGAGCTGCTGTTCCAGGCGCGAACGGTAGATCGCGACTTCGCCGGCGTAGTTCACCAGGCGGTCGAGCAGTTCGGCGCGGACGCGGACCTGTTCCTGACCGCCGCGCAGACCGGCTTCGTCATCGGCCGCACCGCCGAACTCCAGCGGTGCGGACAGCGGCCTGAGGCTGGGCAGCGGCGAGAAGACGGGCGCAGGCGTTTCGGCTTCGGTCGGCGCCGCTTCGGTGTCGGACCACGGCGCTTCGAGAGCCGCGGCGTCTTCCGCTGCCTCGGCCGGCGCCGCTTCGATGAATGCATCCTCCAGCGACAGCGCTTCGACGATCGCACCGTCGGCAAAGGCGCCATCGACGAAGGCACCGTCGACGAAGGCGTCTTCGGCGACCGGCGTCGTCGGGCGTTCGATCGGCGCGAACGGCAGGATCTGCGCCGACGGCGGCAGTGCGACGTCCGGCGCGGTCTCCGGCACCGTTTCGAGCGAGATTTCCTCGATCTCGAAATCGGCGAAAGCCGGGGCCTGGGGCTGCGCTTCTTCCGCAGTCGTTTCGGGCAACGCCGCGAACGCGGGCGGCTCGGCCGGCAGCGCATCGAAGGCCGGCACTTCGAAAGCCGGCAGTTCGAAGGCGGGCACGTCGAGCGCAGCGTCGGTGAACGCGGCCTCTTCGAAAGCGACCTCGCCGGATACGGCGGCGGGCGCCGTGGACACGACCAGCGGCTGACCCAGCGAGCGGGTGTCGAAGGCGGCGATCAGGGCCTCTGGCATCGCGACCGCACGACGGTCGCCCACCCGGGTGACCATGGTGTGCAGACGGTCGAAACCGGTTTCCAGCAGCGGCAGATCCTGGCGGTCGAGCTGCATGCGCTGTTCGGCGACCGCTTCCAGCAGCGATTCCATCGAATGGCCGAGTTCGCCGATCGCCATGACTCCGGCCATCCGCGCGCCGCCCTTGAGCGTGTGCAGATCGCGCTGCAGACCGACGATGACCTCGCGTTCGTCCGGCGCCGCGCGCAGACGCGCCAGCAACTGATCGGAGTGATCGAGCAGGTCGCGGCCTTCCTCGACGAAGATGTCGATCAGGTCGGCATCGAGGTCGGCCATGTCCAGCGACTCGTCCGGATCGGCCACCGCAGTCGCGGCGAGCAGGCCGGCAAGCCCGGTCGCGGCGCTCTGTTCGGCGACCACAGGCGCGGAGTCCGCGACCGCAGGTTTCGGCGGCGCTTCGGTCTCGGCCTGCGCTTCGGCGATCCGGCGCTCCGCTTCGAGCAGTTCGGCTTCGAGCTGCGCATCGGTCTCGTCGTCGAAGGTCGCGGTATCGAAGGCTTCGAGCTCGATCGCTTCGAACGCGATTCCGGCCGTTTCCGGCCGCTCGGTGTCGAGAGCCTGCCGCGCGAGACGTTCGGCTTCGAGACGTTCGGCTTCGAAGCGTTCGGCTTCGAGACGTTCGGCTTCGAGACGTTCGGCTTCGAGACGTTCGGCTTCGAGACGTTCGGCTTCGAGACCTTCGGCTTCGAGACCTTCGGCTTCGAGACGTTCGGCTTCGAGACGTTCGGCTTCGAGACGTTCGGCTTCGAGACGTTCGGCTTCGAGACGTTCGGCTTCGAGGCGTTCGGCTTCGAGACGTTCGGCTTCGAGGCGTTCGGCTTCGAGGCGTTCGGCTTCGAAGCGTTCGGCTTCGAGGCGTTCGGCTTCGAGACGCTCGGCTTCGAGACGTTCGGCTTCGAGGCGTTCGGCCTTCGCGCGCTCGGCTGCGAGCCGTTCTTCCTCCATGCGGATGAAGTCTTCCTGCTCGCGCTGCCTGAGCGCTTCGAGGCGTTCGGCTTCGAGGCGTTCGGCTTCCAGACGTTCGGCTTCGAACGACTCCATCATCGCCAGCAGCCGCGCAGGGTCGTCCACGTCGGCCGCAACCGGCTCGGGCGCCGGCGCCGGCGCCGCAATGGCCGGAGCGACCACGCCCGGAATCTGTCCCAGCAGCTTCGCCAGTTCGGCTTCGGCCTCGGCGTCCAGTTCGATCATGTCGAGGCCTTCGGCGCGCTCCGACTGCGCGGGCGGCGCGGTCGGGGCGACCGGCGCCGGCGCATCGAAATGACCGTAGGCGCTGAGATCGAGATCGGTCAGTTCCAGCGCGCGATCGGCGCCGAAATCCTGCACGTCGTCGACCGGCACATGGAAGTCCTCGACCAGCGGCGCCTGGCTCGGCTCCGGCAGGGCGTCGCGCAGCGCGGCGAAACGCGCGGCGAGCGCGTCGCAGCGCGGCACGCGGCCGCCCGGGACTGCGAGCGTCGCAATCGTGGTGCGCACGCGATCGGCGAGTTGGGCGATCGCATCCACCGCCTCTGCATCCGCGGTCCGGGCGCTGTCCAGCAGACGGCGCACGTAGGCTTCGGCCGGGGTCAGCGCGTCGGTGATCGCCGGCACTTCGCTCATCGCGAAGGCGCCGTTCATGGTGTGGATCGCGCGCACCAGCGGGTCGTCGGCGGGCGTCGGCGCAGTGCGCGCGCGCTCCAGCCAGACGTCGATCGTGCGCAGATGGCCGCTGACTTCGGCCTGCAGGATCTCGAACAGCACCGGATCGACGCTGACCGCGATGCCGTCCTCGACCGCGGCCGGAGCCGGGGTCTCGGCCGGAGCGGCGGCAGCGATCTCTTCCGGCGCGGGCGCGACGGCGGCGGGCGCTGTGGCGACGGCGGCCACGGCCGCGAACACCGGCATCGCTTCCTCGCCGCCGGCGATGCGGTCGGCGAAGGCTTCCATCGCGCGTAGATCGACTGCGAGCATGCCGTCGCCGCTGAGCGCAGCGTGCAGCTTGGGCAGAGTGGCGTAGGCGTGATCGACCATCGCGATCACCGGCGGCGTGGCCGGACGCAGGCCGTCGCGCACCTTGTTGAGCATGTTCTCGATCTTCCAGCTGAACTCGCCCAGGGTCTTGGCGCCGACCAGCCGGCCGCTGCCCTTGAGGGTGTGGAAGACCCGGCGCACCGGCTGCAGCAGTTCGATGTTGTTCGGATCGGCCTTCCAGGGCGGCAGGAGCTGGGCGAGATTGCCGATCTCTTCCTCGAATTCCTCCAGGAAGATTTCGCGGATCTCGTCGTCGATGTCGTCGCTGGCGGCGTCGAAACCGGCGTGGATCGGAGCGACCGACGCGGCGGCGGCGGCTTCGACCGGCGGCGCGGGCGTCGACGGAGCGGCGGGAGCCGGCGCAGGCGCGGGCGCAGCGACGGAGGCAGGCGCAGCGGCCGATTCGCGCGGCGGCAGGAACAGCGGCACGAACGGCGGCGACGCGGGCTTCTGCGCTGCCGGCGGTTCGGGTGCGGGCGGCGGGGCCGCGGCCGTGGCGGGCGCCTCGGGGACGGACTTCTCCGGTGCCTGGGTCTCGACGGCGAAGGTCTCGACGGCGGGCAGGTCGGGAGCGGCGATGTCGGGAGCGGTGATGTCGACAGCGGTGATGTCGACAGCGGTGATGTCGACAGCGGTGATGTCGACAGCGGTGATGTCGGGAGCGGTGATGTCGAGAGCGGGAATTTCCGCGGCGGGCGCTTCAGCCTGCGCCTGGGCCGCGGCTTCCTCGGCCGCCAGTGCGGCCTCGATGCTCGCGATGTCGACGGCCACGGGTTCGGCGCTCTCGGCCGGGGACGCGGCCACGGGCTCGGCGGCGACGGCGGCCGGCTCGCGCACGGCCGGCAGCGGCCAGTAGCCCAGGGCTTCGAGACTGTTGCGGGTGATGTCGAGGATATCGTCGCGGTTCGCGCGCTGCTCGCGCAGCGCTTCGAGGTAGTACTCGACGCTGGTCATCGCGTCGGCGAAGGTATCGATATGCCGGCTGTTGGGGATGCGGCGGCGTCCCAGCAGTTCGATCTCGATGTACAGGCGCACGCCGTCCAGATACTGCGCGGCGGTCGGCAGTTCGAGAATGCTCAGCGCGCCGGACACGTCGCGCAGCAGCTTCGGTACCGGTTCGAGTTCGACGTGGCTCCACTGGGTCTCGACGAAGCCTTCGAAGGCCTGTCGGGCGGAAGCGAAGTTGGTGATCGCCTCGCGGACCAGCACATCGAGCACCTTGCGCGCCTCGGCGCCGGCCAGATCTTCCTCGTTCGCGGCGCCGTCGCCGCTGGCGAGGCGCGCGACCTGATCGTCGAGCGAGGCGTCGACGTAGAGCAGCGCGCCGGCGACTTCGAGCAGCGCGGTCTCGTCGGCCTTGCGCCGGCCCTCGACGATCTCCTGCATCGCGTCGCGCTGCTGCTGGACCAGGCTGCGCGCCAGACCCAGACCGAGCATGCCGAGGGTGTCGGACACGCTCTGCAGGCGCTCGGCCTGCGGCTGCAGTTCGGCCGGATTGTTGCGGCCGGTGCGCAGGTAGAGATCGAGTTCGTCCTTGACCCGCAGCAGGTCTTCCTTGATCGCGGCGGACACGGTGTCCAGCAGCGAACGATTGCGCCCGGCGACGCTGCCGCGGGCGTGATCGAGTTCGGATTCGGTGGGCTTGAGCGCATCGAGCTCGAACACCTCGCGCAGCTTCAGCAGCGCCGGGTGATCGGAGTCGGCATGCGCGACGTGCCAGAGCAACTGGCGGGTCGGCTCCAGCGCCGCGTCGGCGCGCGGATTGGCGAAGCCGGCCGGCTGGAACAGGCCGCGGCTTTCGCGGTCGACGCTGGCGAAGGCCTGACGCAGGCCGGTCGCGGGCGCGATCGCGCGATCGCGCAGCGCGGAGGCGACGGTGGCAGCCACCCACAGCATGCGCCGCGGCGCATCCTCGGGCGTGCGCGCGAGCAGCGCCTCGAGCGCGAAGCGCAGGGCGTCGGGATCTTCCGGAGTGCCCTGCTCCGGCCAGGCCTGCAGGGCATCTCGCAGGCGCGCGAGATACGGCGCGACTTCGTGCGCACGCGCCGCCGGCGACAGCACGGTGGCGCGCGGGACCGACGCCGGCAGCGGCCGGTCGAGATCCGGATTGAACAGGACGCTTTCGCTCAGACCGACTTCGCCGCGGGCGGCGCGCAGGTCGTTGAGCATCGGCAGCAGGACGATCGAGATTTCCTTGTGGCCGCTCTGCAGACGTTCGAGATAGTCGGGCAGCAGGACCACGCCGCGCAGCAGCGCGGAGCAGGCGTTCTCGTGATCGGCCACCTGACCGTGCTGCATCGCGATCGCGAGCTGCTCCATCTCTTCGGCGACCATCGCCGGCGCGTACAGCTCGACCATGCGCAGGGTGCCCTGCACCTGATGCAGCAATTCGGCGCTGACGCGCATCCGGCTGTTGTCGGAGGGATCCTCGGCGAAGCCCTCGACCTCGACGCCGACCAGGCGCAGGGTCTCGTCGAGCTCGGGCTTGATCCAGCCGAGCGCGCTGTATTCGATCGCTTCGTGGAGCGCGGTCATGCTGCGCCTCCGCGGACGACGCGATGCACGATCCCACGATGATGGAATACACGGAGTCTAGGAACAGGGATCATCTGGCAATCGCTCCGCCCGCTGCGTTCGCCGGTCAGGCCGGCAGCTTGAAGTCGGCGACCGAACGGCGCAGGTCGGCCGCCAGCTGCGCGAGGTTTCCGATCGATTCGGCGGTCTGGTTCGCGCCCTGCGAGGTCTGCGCGGTGATCGACTGAATCGTGGTCATCGTCTGGGTGATGTCGTTCGCGGCCACGGACTGCTGCTGCGCCGCGCTGGAGATGCCCTGAATCAGGCCCGCCAGGGTGTTCGACACGTGTTCGATCTCGCCCAGCGCGGTGCCCGCGTCCTCGGCCAGTCGGGCGCCGGCGACCACTTCGGAGGTCGTCTGCTCCATCGAGCTTACCGCTTCGTTGGTGTCGGCCTGAATCGTCTGCACCAGCGCTTCGATTCGCTTGGTCGCGTTCGAGGTGCGTTCCGCGAGTCGCTGCACTTCGTCGGCCACCACCGCGAACCCGCGGCCGGCCTCGCCGGCCGAGGCCGCCTGGATCGCCGCGTTCAGCGCGAGGATGTTGGTCTGCTCGGAAATGTCGTTGATGAGTTCCACGATCGAGCCGATTTCCTGCGAGCTTTCGCCCAGGCGCTTGATTCGCTTGGAGGTCTCCTGGATCTGGCCGCGGATCGAGTCCATGCCGGCGATCGTCTGCTGCACCACGCCGGCGCCCTTGGTCGCGATTTCCACCGAGCGCTGCGCCACGTCCGCCGATTCGGCCGAGTTGCGGGACACCTGGTTGATCGAGGTCGCGATTTCGTTGATGCGGTTGGTGGCGGTGTTGATCTGCTGCGCCTGATGCTCCGCGGCTTCGGCCAGGTGCATCGCGGTGGCCTGGGTTTCCTGGGCGCTCGACGCCACCTGCACCGAGGTGTCGTTGATCGTCTGCACCAGGCTGCGCAGCTGTTCGACCGCGAAGTTGATCGAGTCCGCGATCGCGCCGGTCATGTCTTCGGTCACGGTCGCCTTCACGGTCAGGTCGCCTTCCGCGAGCGAACCCATTTCGTCCAGCAGGCGCATGATCGCCTCCTGGTTGCGGTTGTTCAGCTCCATCGAACTTTCGTAGCGGCGACGCTGGGCGCGGTTCAGCGAGAAGACCAAGAACACGATCGAAGCCAGCGCGATCAGGCCGGACACGACGCTGACCAGGAAGTTGCCGAGGATGCTGGTGTCCCTGATCGTGCCGGTGGTGAAGGAGCGGAACAGGGTTTCGCTGTCGCTCAGCAGGCGGTTGGAGCCGACGGTGAGTTCGGCCGACGCGGACTGGGCGCGGAACAGGTCCTGCGAGGACGCCAGGATCGCGTCGAGGTCCTTCTTCATCTCGGTCCACTGCGCATTGGCCTGGTTGAGGGCGGCCAGCGCAGCGGCGTTGTTGAGCTTCTGCACGTTCATCGCGTCGTCGCCGTTGCGCAGGCCGTTCAGCACCTGCGCGAACACGCCGGCATCGCGGCTGAGCGCGTCGCCGGCCATCGCGGCGCCCTGACCGCCGGCGCGGATTTCGGCCACGCGGCGGGCGAAGTTGCCGGCCAGGACCACCTGACGGAGGGCGATGTAGATCTGCGAGGACGGCGCGCCGCCGGCCGACATCGCGCGCACCACTTCGTCCAGCTGGGCCTGCAGCTGCGGTACGCGGTCGGTGAAGCGCTTGGCGTTGTCGGCGAAGGCGAGCACGGTGCGCTCGGAGGCGACGATCTGGTCGGCGTTCTTGCCCAGCGGCACCCAGGTCGCGGTCACGGTCTCGATCGAGCCGGAGACGTCGGGCGCGGTGCCGAAATCGTCGTTGAGCGACTTCACGTCGCGCTCGATCTGGGCCTTGGTCGCCTTGAACGCGGTCATCGCCGCGGCGTCGCCGTTGACCGCTTCGCGGCCCTGGTTGGCGAGCTTCTGCGAATTCACCTGCAGGCTCGAAGCGGCGGTGGTGGCGCCGCCGAACCGCGCGGCCTTCCACAGCGCGTAGCCGGTATTGCCCGCGAACAGCAGCAACGACACGGCCAGGACCCACAGCCACAGGGTCGTGCTCTGACTGCGGCCTTTGCCGGCGACATTGTCCATCGGAGTGCTCATGTCTCGCCTCGATCTGTTTTCTTGACTGTTGCGGTTGTAGACGCGCCGTCAGACGGCGGCGTGACGGAATTCGGGAGTGCGGACCAGACGGTCGAGGCTGAAGACGCCCCAGACGTCGCCGGCCGTGCCGTAGGCGCGTTCGACGAAGCCGCCGTAGCGGCCGTCGGCGAGCGCGCCGGGCTCGACCTGCTGCTCGTCCATGAACGAGCGCTGGCCGTAGAGTTCGTCGATGGTCACCGCGACGTCGCCGCCGGGCTGGCGCAGCACCATCACTTTCTGGTGGCCCTCGTGGATCACGCTGCGCGCGCCTTCGAGGAAGAATTTGAGGTCGACCACCGGCAGCAGATTGCTGCGCACGTTGGCCACGCCCAGCATCCACGGCGCGGCGCCGGGAACCGGGGTGATCTGCGGCACGGTCAGGATTTCGGCCACCGATTCGTAGCGGGACACCAGACGCCGCTGGCCGATCCGGAAACCGATCCCGCGCCACAGGCCCGCGGCCTGCAGCTGCTCCGGCAGGCCGGCGACGTGGGCGAGGCTGCGCCGCTCGTAGACGGACAGCAGCTCGAACGCGTCGACCGCGGGCGCGGCCGCGGGTTGGTCGTCCAGGATCAGGTCGTCGTCTTCGCTCATGCAC
>JBIJBH010000283.1:0-5401 GCA_044345315.1 Lysobacteraceae bacterium | reverse complement strand
CGATGGCGACGAGTTCGGCGGTGATCCAGGCGAAGTCGTCGGCGTCGAGCTGCAGTTGCGCGAGCGGGTCGCGGCGGTGGGCGTCGAAGCCGGCGGAGATCATCACCAGCTGCGGGCGGAAGGCGTCGAGCTGCGGCAGCAGGGTGTCGCGCCAGGCGGCGCGGAACTGCGCGCTGCCGGCGCCGGGCGGCAACGGGGCGTTGAAGATGTTGTTGACGCCGCGGTCGCTGGCGTGGCCGCTGTCGGGATACAGCGGCATCTGGTGCGAGCTGGCGAAGACCACCCGCGGTTCGAGGTCGAAGATCGCCTGGGTGCCGTTGCCGTGGTGGACGTCGAAATCGGCGATCGCGATCCGCGAGAGGCCGTATTTCTCCAGCGCGTGCGCGGCGCCGACCGCGATCGAGTTGAACAGGCAGAAGCCCATCGGCGCGCAGCTGGTGGCGTGGTGGCCGGGCGGGCGCACCGCGCAGAACGCGCGTTTCGCTTCGCCGCCGAGGACCATGTCCACCGCCGCGGTCACCGCGCCGGCGGCGCGCAGCCCGGCTTCGGCCGAGGCCGGAGACAGCGCGGTGTCGGGATCGAGCCAGACCAGATGCTGCGGCCGGGTCTCCAGCACCGCATGCAGCAGCGGCGCACTGTGCACGCGCAGCAGTTGGCCGCGGCTGGCGCGCGGGGCCTCGATCCATTCCAGATCGGACCAGGTGTCGCGCAGGCCGCGGGTCACCGCTTCCAGCCGCTCCGGGCACTCCGCGTGCATCGGCCCGGTGTCGTGGGCCAGACAGGCGGCGTGGCTGAAGACGGGGAAGCCCATGGCCGACTCAGACTTTGCGGCGCTCGTGATGCCAGAGTACCTCGCCGTGCCCGTCGCGCCGCGCCAGCACCCGGGCCAGCACGAACAGCAGGTCGGAGAGGCGGTTGAGATAGCGGATCGCCTGCGGCCGCACCGCGTCGTGGTGCGAGAGGGTCACGCATTCGCGCTCGGCGCGGCGCACGATGGTGCGCGCCAGATGGCAGCGCGCCGCGGCCTCGCCGCCGCCCGGCAGGATGAAATCCTTCAGCGGCGGCAGCGGATCGTTGTAGTGATCGAGCTGCTGTTCGAGGCGCTCGACATCGGCGTCGGCGATCGCGGCGTGGCCGGGGATGCACAGCTCGCCGCCGAGATCGAACATCTGGTGCTGCACCGTGGTCAGCAGCGCGCGGATGTCCTCGGGCAGATCCACCGCGAGCAGTACGCCGATCGACGAATTGGCTTCATCGACCGTGCCGTAGGCGTTCACCCGCGCCGAATCCTTCGACACCCGGCTGCCGTCGCCGAGCCCGGTCGTACCGTCGTCGCCGGTTCGGGTGTAGATCTTGGAAAGACGGTTGCCCATGGTTTCAGTGATTGCTCTGCATCCGAAGCGGTGGTCATCCTCGCGGAAGCGAGGGCCAAAGCCTGGTCATCGTTCGATGGTGGAGCCTCAGCTTTCGCGAGGATGACGGTCGTGCTTTCCCGATGATGACGGTCAGACCGTCTGCGCGCGCAGCGCCGGGCTGCGCCGACGCAGCAGTTCGAAACCGCCGAACAGCACGGCCGCGTAGAACAGCGTGCCGAGCACGGTCCACTGGAAGAACGGGATGCCCGCGATGTAGGCGGCGATCAGGCCCGCGCCGGTCTGCGGATACAGGCTGCCGCCGTACCAGGTGAAGAAATTGGTGATCAGGAAGAACAGCACCGAGCCGGCGAGCGAGTAGCCCAGCACGCGGCCGGCGCCGACCCGGCCGCGCAGGCCGAAGCCCAGCGCCGTGCAGAGCGCGATACAGGCGTAGACCGACCAGAACGACAGGCCGGTCATGTAGCTCCAGTAGATGCCGCCGTTGACCAGGCCCAGCACCAGATCGGAGACGAACATCGCCAGCAGCGGCACCGCCAGCGCCCAGCCGCGGTGGGCGAAATACGCGCCGCCGAACAGGCCCATGGCCTCGACCGGCGAGAAATTCGGCGGATGCGGCAGCAGGCGGCTCAGCGCGGCGATCAGGATCATCCCGACGAGCATCAGCGGGCCGGGGGCCAGCAGGCGGGCGGGCGGCGCGGAGCCGGAAGGAGCGGGGGACACGGGAGCGGTCATCGGCGGTCGCGGGCGGGAAGGAACTCGGAAGCGGTAGCATAACGCAATGTCCTCGCCCGCCCCCGGGGTTTCGCCCCCATCGTCAGCGCCGCACCTCGTCCACGATGTCCTCATCGTCGGCGGCGGTCTGGTCGGCGCCAGTCTCGCGATCGCGCTGGACCGGCTCGGGCTCGCGGTCGGTCTGATCGAGGCCGCGCCCGCGGGCGCGCTGCCGGCGGTGTTCGACCAGCGCAATCTCAGCCTCGCCGAAGCCAGCGTCAACGCGCTGAACGCGCTCGGCGTGCTGCCGCGGCTGCGCGCGCCGACCGGCACCATCGCCCGCATCCACATCAGCCGCGCCGGCGATTTCGGCCGGGTGCTGCTGGACGCCGCCGATCACGGCCGCGCCGGCTTCGGCCGGGTGGTGGTGGCGCGCGATTTCGGCGAAGCGCTGGAAGCCGCGCTGGCCGGGCTGGACCGGCTGCGGCGCTACCGTCCCGCGCGCTTCCTCGGGTTCGCCGATGTCGATGGTGGGGCCGATGCCGGTCTGCGCCGCGCGCGCATCGCCGACGAGAACGGCGAACGTACGCTCGACGCCCGTCTCGTGGTCGCCGCCGACGGCAGCGCCAGCGCGGTGCGCGAGGCGCTGGGCATCGCGGTCGAACGCCACGATTATCGACAGACCCTGTTCGTCGCCCGCGTGCGCGGCGAACGCGCGCCCGACGGCACCGCCTGGGAGCGCTTGACCGATCACGGCCCGACCGCGGTGCTGCCGCGCGGCGATGGCCATTACGGCACCATCCATGGCGTCGCCACCGACGAAGCCGACGCGGTCGCCGCGCTCGACGATGCTGCCTATCTGGCACGCCTGCAGCGGGTGTTCGGCTGGCGTGCCGGGCGGCTGCTCGCGGTCGGGCCGCGCAGCGCCTATCCGATCGAACGCGTGCTCGCCGAACGCCTGACCGCGCCGCGCGCGGTGCTGGTCGGCAATGCCGCGCAGAGCCTGCATCCGATCGGCGCGCAGGGCTTCAACCTCGGCCTGCGCGACGCGCTGACCCTGGTCGAATGCATCGAAGCCGGGCTCGCCCGCGGCGAAGATGCCGGGCACCCTGCGGTGCTCGCCGAGCATGCGCGCCGCCGCAGCGAAGACCGCAGCCGCACGATCGCCTTTTCCGACGGCCTGGCGCGGCTGACCGCCGATCCGACGCCGCTGCTGTCGGCGCTGCGCAGCCTCGGCCTGCTCGCGCTGGAACAGGACGCCGCGCTGCGTGCGCAGATCGTCGGCGGCGCGATGGGCTATCGCGGCGACGTGCCGCGGCTGTGCCGGAGCGATGCCGCATGAGCCGGCGCAGCCTGTCCGGTCGCCGTGTCGATGTCGCCGTGGTCGGCGGCGGGATCGTCGGCGCCGCCTGCGCGCTGGCGCTGTCGCGGCAGGGCCTGCAGGTCGCGCTGATCGAAGCGGGCGAACCGCCGGCGTGGTCGACCGAGGCGCCCGATCCGCGGGTCTATGCCTTCGCGCCCGACAACGCCGCGCTGCTCGACAGCCTCGGCGTGTGGCGGACGGTGCTGGATGCGCGCGTGCAGCCGTACCGGCGCATGCGCGTGTGGGATGCGGCCGGCGGCGACGAGCTGCGCTTCGACGCCGATGCCTTCGCCGTGCCGCAACTGGGCTGGATCGTCGAACACGGTGTGCTGCAGGACCGACTGTGGGACGCGCTGCGCGTCTCCGACGTGCAACTGCGCTGTCCGGCGTCGGTCGTCGGTCTCGAACAGGACGACGACGGCGTGCGCCTCGAACTCGACGACGGCCTGCGGATCGAGGCGCGCATCGCGATCGCTGCCGACGGCGCGCGTTCGCGGCTGCGCGATCTCGCCGGCATCGCCACGACCACCGTGGACTATGCCCAGCGCGGCGTGGTCGCCTACATCGCCACCGAACGCCCGCACGAGGACACCGCCTGGCAGCGCTTCCTGCCGACCGGGCCGCTGGCGTTCCTGCCCTGCGCGCCGTGGCCGCAGGCCGAACACGTCAGCTCGATCGTGTGGACCCTGCCCGAGGACGAAGCCGTGCGTGTGCTCGCGCTCGACGATGCGCGGTTCGCGGAGGAACTGGGTCGCGCCTTCGCCGGCCGCCTCGGCGCCTGCTGTCCGCTGACGCCGCGCATCGCGTTCCCGCTGCGTCGCCAGCTCGCCGCAACCTACGTCGCCGGCCGCGTGCTGGCGATCGGCGACGCCGCGCACGTCGTGCATCCGCTGGCCGGACAGGGCGTCAATCTCGGCCTGCGCGACGTGAGCGCACTGCGCGACGCCGTCGCCGATGCGCAGGCGCGCAAGGCCGACTGGGCCGCAGCGCATCGTCTCGATCGCTGGGCCCGCGCCCGCCGCAGCGACGCCACCGCCTCCGCGCACGCCTTCAGCCTGATCAATCGCGCGTTCTCCAACGACGCGCTGGCACCGACCCTGCTGCGCGGCCATGCGCTCGGCCTGGTGACCAGGCTCGCGCCGCTGAATCGCGCGCTGTGGCGGCATGCGGCGGGGCTGAGCTGAAGTCGGCGTGATGACCAACGACAGCAATCCCTACGCCCCGCCAGAGGCGCGGGTCGCTGAAGTCGCGCAGATCGGCGGCACGGCCGACTCCGCGCCCGCGCCGCCGCTGTGGAATCCCGGCGCCGCATCCGCGTGGAGCCTGCTGTTCACGCCGATCTTCGGTGCGATCCTGCAGATGAAGAACTGGCAGGCGCTCGGTGCGGCTGACAAGGCCGCGACGTCCCGCGCCTGGGCGATCGGATGCGCGATTTATTTCGTGCTGTCCGGAGTGTCGCTGGTGTTCCTGCCGGAATCCGCGATCATCGATCGGATCGCGAATCTGCTCGGCCTCGTTCTGGTGCTGATCTGGTACTTCGCCGACGGCCGCGAGCAGGTACGCCACGTCCGCGCCCGTTTCGGCAAGGCCTATCCGCGCCGCGGCTGGTGGCTGCCGCTGCTGTTCGCACTCGGCGCTTTCGTGGCTTATCTCGTCATGTTCACCGGTATCGCGCTCGCGATCATGACGATGCGCGGAGAACTCTGAGCGTTCAGGCGCTCTTCGCCAGTTCCGTAGGCTGGGTGCTTCGCACCCAGCGTCGGCCACCCGATGTTGCTGGGTCAAATGACCCAACCTACGTGCTGCCGCTGCTGTTCGCGCTCGCCATTTTCGCGATCCATCTCGCCATGTTGGCCGGCATGATGGTCGCGATCATGGCGATGCAGGGAGAACTCTGAGCGTTCAGGCGCTCTTCGCCAGCTCGCTCCAGTCCTCGTGCAGACCGCATTCG
>JBIJBH010000464.1:0-3068 GCA_044345315.1 Lysobacteraceae bacterium | reverse complement strand
GATAACCCAGCGATTCCCGGGCGACCAGTTCCCACGGACGGGCGCGGAAACGGAAGACCTTGTTGGTCAGCGCGCCGACCGGGCAGACGTCGATGACGTTGCCGGACAGTTCGGTCGTCAAAGGCTTGCCGTCGTAGGTGCCGATCTGCAGATTCTCGCCGCGCTGCATGCCGCCCAGTTCGTAGGTGCCGGCGATGTCCGCGGTGAAACGCACGCAGCGCGTGCACTGGATGCACCGAGTCATCTCGGTGGCGACCAGCGGCCCCATGTCCTCGTCGGCCACGGTGCGCTTGCGCTCGGCGAAGCGGCTGACCGAACGGCCGTAACCGAGCGACAGATCCTGCAGTTCGCATTCGCCGCCCTGATCACAGATCGGACAGTCGAGCGGATGGTTGATCAGCAGGAATTCCATCACGTTGCGCTGCGCCTTCAGCGCCTTCTCGTTGCGCGTGAAGACCTTCATGCCGTCGGCCACCGGCGTGGCGCAGGCCGGCTGCGGCTTGGGCATCGGCCGGCCGCCCATTTCGGCGTCGACCAGACACATGCGGCAGTTCGCGGCGATCGGCAGCTTCTCGTGATAGCAGAAGCGCGGGATCGGAATGCCGGCCTTGTCGGCGGCCTGGATGATCATCGAGCCTTTCGGCGCGAACATCGGGCGGCCGTCGATCTCGATGGCGACATGGCCCTCGGGCACGACCGGAGCGGCGGGGGTGACGGCGTCGGTGCTCATGCAGCCACCTTCTCGACGACGGTTCCCGCGCGCTGATCATCGACCAGGAAACGCTTGTTCACGATCGCGTACTCGAATTCGTCCCAGTAATGGCGCAGGAAGCCCTGCACCGGCCAGGCCGCGGCCTCGCCGAACGCGCAGATGGTGTGGCCTTCGATCTGGCCGGCCGCCGCGCGCAGCATGTGCAGGTCGTCGAGCGTCGCCTTCTTCTCGACGATGCGGGTCAGCATGCGGTACATCCAGCCGGTACCTTCGCGGCACGGCGTGCACTGGCCGCAGCTTTCCTTGAAGTAGAAACGGGCGATGCGCTGGCAGGCGCGGACCATGCAGGTGGTCTCGTCCATCACGATCACCGCGCCCGAACCGAGACCGGAACCGGCCTTCTGGATCGAGTCGTAGTCCATCGTGCAGCCCATCATCACCTCGCCGGGCAGCACCGGCATCGACGAACCGCCGGGAATCACGCCCTTGAGGCGGTGCCCGTTGCGCACGCCGCCGGCCATCTCCAGCAGTTCGGAGAACGGCGTGCCGAGGCGCACCTCGTAATTGCCCGGACGATTGACGTGACCGGACACCGAGAAGACCTTCGGGCCGCCGTTGTTGGGTTTGCCCAGATTGAGGAACCACTCGGCGCCGTTGCGCACGATCGCCGGCACCGACGCGTAGGTCTCGGTGTTGTTGATCGTGGTCGGACGGCCGTACAGGCCGAAATTGGCCGGGAACGGCGGCTTGAAGCGCGGCTGGCCCTTCTTGCCTTCCAGCGACTCCATCAGCGCGGTTTCCTCGCCGCAGATGTAGGCGCCGGCGCCGAGCACGTTGTACATGTCGATGTCGATGCCGGTGCCGAGCAGATTCTTGCCCAGCCAGCCGTGCGCGTAGGCTTCGGCGGTGGCTTCTTCCAGATGCTCGAACGGCTCGTGGTGGAATTCGCCGCGCAGGTAGTTGTACGCCACCGTGGAACCGGTCGCGTAGCAGGCGATCGCCATGCCCTCGATCACCGCATGCGGGTTGTAGCGCAGGATGTCGCGGTCCTTGCAGGTGCCCGGCTCGGATTCGTCGGAATTGCACAGGATGTACTTCTGCATCCCGGTGCCCTTGGGCATGAAGCTCCACTTCAGTCCGGTCGGGAAGCCGGCGCCGCCGCGGCCGCGCAGACCGGAGCCCTTGACCATCTCGATGACCTGCTCGGGCGGGATCTTCTCTTCGAGGATCCTGCGCAGCGCGCTGTAGCCGCCGGTTTTCAGGTAGTTCTCGTACGCCCACGGCTTGTCGAAATGCAGCGTGGTGTAGACGACCTGATGTTCCTTCGGCGCGGGGCCGACGGGACCGGTGGCGTGCGTGCCGTGCTGATGTGAGTCGTGATGTGCCATGGTCTCGCCCTGTCTCACTTCAGACCGTCGAGCAGCTCGTCCACCTTCTCGGCGGTGAGCTTCTCGTGGTAATGACCGTTGATGACCATCATCGGCGCGCCGCAGCACGCGGCCAGGCATTCTTCCTCGCGCTTGAGGAAGATGCGGCCGTCGGCGCTGGATTCGCCGAGCCTGCAGCCGAGTTTCTTCTCGGCGTGCGCGACCAGATCCTCGGCGCCGTTGAGCCAGCAGCTGATGTTGGTGCAGAACGCCACGTTGTGGCGGCCGACCTGCTCGGTCTCGAACATCGAGTAGAAGGTCGCGACCTCGTAGGCCCACACCGGCGGGATGTCCAGGTAGTTGGCGAC
The DNA here is from genome assembly GCA_044345315.1 of Lysobacteraceae bacterium. Classification (GTDB taxonomy): domain Bacteria; phylum Pseudomonadota; class Gammaproteobacteria; order Xanthomonadales; family Xanthomonadaceae; genus Lysobacter_I. The sequence goes on along the minus strand of JBIJBH010000464.1, from coordinate 621 downwards.
CGCGGCGATGAGTTCGTCGGTCAGCCAGCCGCCGTTCTGTTCCTGCGCGGCGTGCAGACCCTGCAGCACCGCGGAACGCTTGCGGTCCGGCGGGAACTTGGTCAGCCAATGGTCGATGTGCGCCCGCGTCTTGTCGTTCAACGCGACCTGCGGGTCGATGTTGCGGCAGGCTTCGAAATTGCCGGTGGCTTTCATTCTTCTTGCGTCCTCAGCGGTCGATTTCGCCGAACACGATGTCGTAGGTGCCGATCATCGCGACCACGTCGGCCAGCATGTGGCCCTTCACGATCGCGTCCATCGACGACAGATGGGCGAATCCCGGCGCGCGCAGATGCACGCGGAACGGCTTGTTGGCGCCGTCGGACACCAGATAGCAGCCGAATTCGCCCTTCGGCGCCTCGACCGCGGCGTAGGTCTCGCCGGCCGGTACGCAGTAGCCTTCGGTGAACAGTTTGAAGTGGTGGATCAGCGCCTCCATGTCGTCCTTCATGGACTCGCGGCTCGGCGGCGCGACCTTGTAATTGTCGACCATCACCGGGCCGGGGTTGGCGCGCAGCCACTTCACGCACTGCTTGATGATGCGGTTGGACTGGCGCATCTCGGCGACGCGCACCAGATAGC
>JBIJBH010000282.1:0-5408 GCA_044345315.1 Lysobacteraceae bacterium | reverse complement strand
TGAAGGTGCCGCGCAGGGCCAGACCTTCTTCGTCGATGTGCACGCCGAAGGCGCGGGTCAGCTGGTGGGTCGGGTCGCCGACCAGCGGGAACTGGGCCTTGCCGACCGCCGGCGAGGTGTCGTGCCAGATCTTGTGCGCGAAGTGGGTGTCGGTGGTGACGATGTAGACCTCGGCGCCCAGCTTCTGGAATTCGGCGTAGTTGTTCGCGGCGTCCTCGACCTCGGTCGGGCAATTGAAGGTGAAGGCGGCCGGCATGAAGATCAGGACCGACCACTTGCCCTTGAGGGTCTCGTCCGAGACCTGGACGAACTCGCCGTTCTGGTAGGCGGTGGCCTTGAAGGGTTGGATGCGGGTGTTGATCAGCGACATCGTGGTTCCTCGATGGGGGTGGGGTGAGCGGGAGATGGGGGCGCTGTTGTGCGATGCAACATTCTAGGCAGGCACCTCTCATTCGCATAATCAATTAATCTTATTATTTTGATAGACAATGTCTATTGATTTTCGCCGCCGGCCGCACGGTCGCCGGTCGCGGGATTGCCGTATGCTCCCGCCGCCCGGGCCGCAGGCCCGCGTCTTTCGCATCTCCCGTCCGGACGCCCCGATGTTCTTCGCCCACCGTTTCGTCGTCGGCTCCCGTGCGCCCGGCGGCCCGTGCGTCTGCCTCGTCGGGGGTCGCCGGTGAGCTCCGGCGGCGGTGCCGACCGTCGTCCGCCCGCGACGCCGACCGTGCAGGCCCTGCTGCAGGGCGCCGCCGGCCGGATCGACGCCTTCGAAGCCGAACTGCTGCTGGCGCATGCGCTCGGCAAGTCGCGGGCCTGGCTGTACGCCCATCGCGACGACCGCCTGCCGGAGGCCGAGGCCGCGCGCTGCGAAGCCCTGTTCGCGCGGCGCGCGCTGGGCGAGCCGGTGGCCTATCTCACCGGTCGCCGCGGGTTCTGGGCCTTCGATCTGCTGGTCTCGCCCCAGACCCTGATTCCGCGGCCGGAGACCGAGCGCCTGGTCGAGCTGGCGCTGGAGCGGGCATCGCCGGACGAGGATCTGCGTCTGGCCGACCTCGGCACCGGCAGCGGCGCGGCCGCGCTGGCGCTGGCGCACGAGCGTCGCCGCGCGCGGGTCGTCGCCACCGACATCAGCGCCGGCGCGCTCGACGTGGCCCGCGCCAATGCCCGGATGCTGGGCCTGGGGAATGTCGAGTTCCGGCAGGGCGACTGGCTGGCGCCGCTGGCCGGCGAGCGCTTCGACATCATCGTCAGCAATCCGCCCTACATCGCGGAGGGCGACCCGCACCTGCGCCGCGGCGATCTGCGCCACGAGCCGGCCCGGGCGCTGGCCTCCGGGCCGGAGGGTCTGGACGCGATCGGCATCATCGCCCGCGACGCCCCGGCGCATCTGCATCCGGACGGCTGGCTGCTGATCGAGCACGGCTGGGAGCAGGGCGCCGCGGTCCGCGCGCTGCTCGGCGACGCCGGTTTCCGCAGCGTGCACACCGACCGCGATCTCGAAGGCCGCGACCGCGTGACCATCGGCAGGCGTTGAGCGCAGGCTGACCCGTCAGGATGGGTCAAGGCCCTGCCCGGAGCGCGCGGATGCGCCGTGATCCCACACCCCAACGATTTGCTCTGTCGCGCAGACTGCTGCCGCTGTGCGTCCTCGTCCTCGCCGCCTGCGCCGCACCGGCGAACGGCGATGCCGCCGCCGAGCGCCACGAGGCGCTGGTCGCGGCGATGGCCGCCCGCGATCTCGTCGCGATCGGGCGCGAAGTCGACGCCGCCGAGCGTGCGCTGGGCGAGCGCGCCGGCGAGCCCGAAGTGGCCGATCGCCATCAGCCGATCCCGCGCGACGCGTCGCCGCTGTCCGCCGACGAGGCGCGTCGCGCGGTGGCGCCGGCGCTGGCGCGGCTGCAGACCCTGGCCTGGTGGCGCGACGCGCCCGACCCGCAGAAGCTTGGCCATCCACTGCGCGAGCCGGCCGAGGTCGTGGTCGGCGCGCTGGCGATGGCCGCGGCCGATCCCGACGCCGCCGACGCCGCGCGCGCGCAGGCACTCGCCGCCGGCGCCTATCTGCTGCGCGCGCAGCGCGAAGCCGGCAGCGGCGGATTCCCGTTCCCGGCCTCGCGCGGCGCGTCCGACGCCGCGCCGTTCCGCGCTTCCGCGCGCTTTCTCGCCCAGGCCGAACGCGGCGGCTTTCTGGACGATGTCGTGCGCAACGGCTGGATCGTCGACGACCGCGGCGACGGCGGTCTGCAGTTCGACAACGGCGAATGCGGCGCGGCGATGCTCGCCCTGCATGCGGCCACCGGCGATGCGCAGTATCTCGACGCCGCGCGGCGCGCCGCCGACTGGGCGATCGCGCAGCCGCTGGCGGCCAACTGGAACTACAACAGTTTCAGCGTGCATCTGCTGGCTGAGTTCGCGCGCGTCAGCGGCGAGACGCGCTACCTGGACGCCGCCGTCGACAAGGCGCGCTTCGGCGTGATCCCGGGTCAATTGCGCGAAGGACGCAACGCGGGGCGCTGGGTCGATCCGCACAATGCGCGCCCGGCGTATCACTACATCATGCTGCGCGCGCTCGCGTCGCTGTTGACGGCGCTGCCGGCCGATCACGCCGCGCGCGCGGAGATCGACGCCGCGCTGCGGCTCGGCCTGCGCGCGCGCAATCGCGACTACGCAGGCCCCGGCGCGGCGAACAAGGATCACGCGCTGCAGGCGCTGCGGATCGTGGAAGCGCTGGGTCGCGACGATCCATCCCTCTTCGAAGACACCGGCAGCCGCGACGCGCTCGATGCGCTGCGGCGTCTGTCCGCTGCGCAATGGCGCGAGGGCCGCGCGCCGCTCGGTCCGCGCGCGTTCGGCGATCTGATCGCCGACGCGGCCGCGCCGCGGGCCGTGCGCTGACAGGCTGTCGAAACGGCCCACCCTGATAAACTCCCGCCCGCCCATTCCCCCGACGCAGGAACCGTCATGCGCACGCTCTATCCCGACATCGAGCCTTTCGACACCGGCACGCTCCGCGTCGACGATCGCCACGTCCTCCACTACGAACAATGCGGCAATCCCGCCGGCAAGCCGGTGGTGATGCTGCACGGCGGTCCCGGCGGCGGCTGCAGTTCGAAGATGCGCCGCTTCCACGATCCGTCGAAATACCGCATCGTCCTGTTCGACCAGCGCGGCGCCGGGCGCTCCACGCCGCACGCGGATCTGGTCGACAACACCACCTGGCATCTGGTCGCCGACATCGAAAAACTGCGCGACACCCTCGGCATCGATCGCTGGCAGGTGTACGGCGGTTCCTGGGGCTCGACTCTCGCCCTGGCCTATGCTGAAACCCATCCGCAGCGCGTGACCGAGCTGGTCCTGCGCGGCATCTTCATGCTGCGCCGCTGGGAACTGGAATGGTTCTACCAGGAAGGCGCCTCGCGGCTGTTCCCGGACGCGTGGGAGCACTACCTCGCTCCGATTCCGCCGGTCGAACGCCACGATCTGATTTCCGCTTATCACCGCCGCCTCACCAGCGAGGACGAAAGCGTCCGCCTCGCCGCCGCGCGCGCCTGGAGCGTGTGGGAAGGCGCCACCAGCTTCCTGCACATGGACCCGGATTTCGTCGCCGGCCACGAAGATGCCCGCTTCGCGCTCGCCTTCGCCCGGATCGAGAACCACTACTTCGTCAACGGCGGTTTCTTCGAGGTCGAAGACCAACTGCTGCGCGACGCGCACCGCATCGCCGACATCCCCGGCGTGATCGTCCACGGCCGCTACGACGTGGTCTGTCCGATCCAGAACGCCTGGGATCTGCGCAAGGTCTGGCCGAAGGGCGAACTGATCATCTCTCCGGCCTCGGGCCATTCCGCGTTCGAGCCCGAGAACGTCGATGCCCTCATCCGCGCGACCGATCGCTTCGCCGCCGCCTGACCGAACGGCCGGCGGCGCAGCGCTGCGCGCCGTCGCCGTCGGCCGACCACCGCGGTATTTTCATCATCCGTTGCCCCTTGTCCGGAGCCGTCCCATGCGCAGGTTCGCCGTTCTCGTTCCGCTCTTGTTCGCTGCCGCCGCTGCCGCCATCGCCGCCGGACCCGCGTCCTGGGGCAAGCCATTGCCCGAAGGGGCGTCCACGCCGATCTCGCAGGCGATCGCCGGCTTCGATGCGCATGCCGGCAAGCCCGCGCGATTCAGCGGGCGGATCACCCAGGTCTGCCAGGCCAAGGGCTGCTGGATGACGCTGGAGGACGACGGCCAGACCGCGCGGGTGATGTTCGGCGATCACGCGTTTTTCCTGCCCAAGGACACCGCCGGCCGTGCCGAAGTCCACGGCGTGCTGTCGCGCAAGGAGCTGACTGCGGCGCAGGTGCAGCACCTGCAGGAAGACGCGAAGGGCCTGCCGGTGTCGCCGGTCGAATACCGGATCGTGGCAGACGGTGTGGTGGTGCTCAGTCCGTGAGCGAACGGCGTCAGGGTCGGTCGTCTGCCTGGCGGACGTTGGTGTCCGCGTCGAGCGCATCGAGTACCGCACGAATGAACGGGTCCTTGGCCGCGGTGTAGGCGGCCTTGTCGTCTGCGTGTTCGCGCGCGAGGCGCAGTTTGAGCGCCCGATAGGCCTCGCGCAGGGTCGGATCGGCGCGCAGGGCGTCGCGAAAGGCGAGATGCCGGCGCCAGATCGCGCTTCCGGTTTCGACCGCATGCACATGCGCACGTGGTGTCTCGGTGGTGGCGTCGCGGACGAAATAGCGGCGCATCGGCAGCTCCCGCTCGTATTTCGGCACGTAGACGAAGCCGCGCGCCGCGAGCGCCGGGATCGCGGCCTCGGCTTCCGTCAGACGACCGACGCCGACCAGGACATCGATCACCGGTTTCGCGTCCAGTCCATGCACCGCAGTGCTGCCGATATGTTCGATCTGCATGGCGCACGGTGCGAAAGCCGCGCGCACGGCGTCGCGGATGCGGGCGAAATCCGCGGGCCAGGCATCGGACCAGGGGAGGACATGGACGGCGGGCATGGGCAGAGTCTGCGCGCAGCGCGGTGGACGGATAATGACAGAGGCGTCGCCGCCGTGCCCGGACGAACGGCAGCCGGGGCCGCCGATTCGTCGAGCGCGATCACAAAGCGACGCCGCCGCAGGTGCCAGCATGCCGATGCCGGGATGTCCCGGCATCGGATGGAGTCGATCATGAATGCATCGAAGAGCAAGCTTTCGCGCACTCGTACACTGACCCGCGCGCTCGTCGTGACTGCATTGCTGGGAATGGCCTTCGCTGCGATGGCCAACAACTGCCAGTTCGCCTATCGCTTCTGCATGCCGATCTACAATGCCTGCCTGCAAAGCGGCGGCAGCCAGCAGGAATGCCATGCCCTGCTCGACCAGTGCATCCTCAACAACGGCTGCGGCACTCTGCCCTGAGCGGTCTGCCCGGAA
>JBIJBH010000281.1:0-5427 GCA_044345315.1 Lysobacteraceae bacterium | reverse complement strand
AAGTTTGCTACCGTTACAACCACCGGGACGAAGACCTCAAACCCTTGCTTTTAAGGCTTTTGAGGTCAACGTCTATCCAGCAACTCAAGCCAACTTTGGTCCGGAAAGGCTAGGAATTACCCTTTTTTTTGCGCCGTCCCCGGCTTGCGGAGCCGCGAGCGACAGGCGTAAGGTGAACCCGCAGCCGGCATTCCAGTACGTTCGATCGACGGACGCAGTGCGCCCAGGGACGGTCCCCGTCACCCTCCGCCGCAGGAGTACGCCATGGCTTTCGCTCGCGCCGAATCGCAGTCCCGCAGCTTCGCCGACATCAACATCACGCCGCTGGTGGACGTCATGCTGGTGTTGCTGATCATCTTCATGGTCACCGCCCCGGTCATGACCCGCGAGATCCCGCTGTCTCTGGGCGGCAGGCCGCCGCCGACCCCGGTGGCCGTGCAGGCACCGATCGAGCTGCGCATCGATGCAGTCGGCAACCTGTTCTTCGACGGCCAGCCGACGACCCAGGCCGGATTGCCCGCACTGTTCCAGGGCGAAGCGGCACGCGCAGGCGACGGGCCGCTGCCCGCCGTGCTGGTCAAGGCCAGCGGCGATGCGCCCTATGAAACCATCGCGCGCAGTCTGGCCAGCGCCCAGAACGCCGGTTTCGACAGGATCCGCTTCGACCGCTGAGCCCGGAGCTGCGTCGAACCCGGTTTCGACGCCGTCTCGCCGGCGCGATCCGCCGAGCGGACACGGGCCGGCTGAAACTCAGCCGTTCAGGATGGCCAGATAACGTTTCACGGTGAGCGCGAGGCCCGCATAGAGGGCCTCGCCGATCAGCGCGTGGCCGATCGACACTTCGAGCACGTTCGGCACCGCTTCGAGAAAGGCGCCGAGATTGGCCTGGCTCAGATCGTGGCCGGCATTGACGCCGAGACCGAAGCCGGTCGCCGCGCCGGCGGTCGCCGCGAACAGCGGCAGTTGGGTTTCCGGATGTCCCGCGGCGTGGGCTTCGGCGTAGGGGCCGGTATACAGCTCGATCCGGTCCGCGCCGGTGGCCGCGGCCGCGGCCATGTCGGCGCCGGCATCGGCGAACAGGCTGACCCGGCAGCCAAACCCGTGCAGGGCCACGACGTGCCCGTGCAGCCGCGGACGGTCGCGAACGAAATCGAAGCCGTGGTCGGAGGTCAGTTGCCCGTCCCCGTCGGGCACCAGGGTGGCCTGGGCCGGACGCACCGCGGCGCAGAGAGCATGGAATCCGGGATAGCCAGGGCGCGGCGGCGCGAAGGGATTGCCTTCGAGGTTGAATTCGACGCGGTACTCCCGGGTCAGCTCGGCGAGGGCGTGGACATCGTCGGCGCGGATGTGGCGCGCGTCGGGCCGCGGATGCACAGTGATGCCGTGAGCGCCGGCGTCCAGGCAGGCGCGGGCGGCGGTGACCACGTCGGGATCGCGGCCGCCGCGCGAATTACGCAGCACCGCGATCTTGTTGACGTTGACGCTGAGGACGGTCAAGCGCCGTCCCGGCCGCTGTCGGCATCGCCCATGGTCTGTGCGCGGCGGGCCTCGGCCTGTTCGCGCAGACGGCGCAGTTCCTGCGGGTCGATCAGCATCGCGTCGCTGCGCGCGCTGCTGTCCACGCGCTGGGCCAGCAGACTCATCACCGCGAACACGGTCAGACCCAGCGAGGCCAGCCCGCAGACCACCAGCATCAGCATCGAGGGGGTCGTCAGCGCGACCGCCAGCAGGGCGGCGGCGATCAGGAGGAACAACCAGGGCATGGCGCGGCCTTCACGGGGGCTGAGGGACGGGCGCCAGTCTACTCCCGGCGCCGCCACCCCCGACAGACCGTCGGCCGCCGCCGCGGCGCCGTCCGTCGCCCGCCCGCCATCACAGCAGCGGCGACAGCAGCCGCGCCAGCGATTCGGGCAGCCTGCTGCGCAGCAGGCGGCGATCGCGGTCGGGGCGCACCCGCGGCGCGCGCGCGAATTCGCCCTCGATCAGTTTCGCGAGCTGCTGACCCAGCCCGAGATCCTGGAACAGCACGCCGACCTCGAAGTTCAGGCGGAAGCTGCGGTGATCGAAATTGGCGCTGCCGACGATCACCGAGGCCTCGTCGACCAGCAGCGCCTTGGTGTGCAGCATGCGCGGGCCGTATTCGTAGATCTTCACGCCGGCGTCGAGCAGCTCGTCGTAATACGAACGCGCGGCGAGGGTGACCAGGCGCGAGTCGCTGAGCTTGGGCACCAGCAGGCGCACATCCAGCCCGCCCAGCGCGGCCGAGGTCAGCGCCATCATCGCCGCCTCGCCGGGCACGAAATACGGCGTGACCAGCCAGACCCGTTCGCGCGCGGCGTGGATCAGGCCGACCTGCAGCCGGTGGATCGGTTCCCACGAGGCATCCGGACCCGAGGTCAGCACCTGGGCCGAAATCGGCCCGGACGCGAGCGGCGGCAGACGGCGGACCACGCCGGAAATGAAATCGCGCTGGCCGGTGGCGTACACCCAGTCCTCGGCGAACACGAGCTGCAGCGCCAGCACCGCATCGCCCTCGACGCGCAGATGCAGATCGCGATAGGCGTCTTCCCGAACGCGCTCGTTCTGGTCGTCGGTGATGTTCATGCCGCCGGTGTAGCCGATCCGGCTGTCGATCACGACGATCTTGCGATGCGTGCGCAGGTTGAACCATGGCCGCCACAGGAAGCGCGAGAACCGGGTCGGATGGAACCACGCGACCTCGGCGCCAGCCGCGCGCAGGGGTTCAAGAAAGGCGCGCGAGCATTTGGCCGCGCCGATGCCGTCGAGCAGCAGCCGTACCTGCACCCCGCGCCGCGCGCAGGCGATCAGCGCATCGCGGATAGCGGTGCCGCTGCGGTCGGGCGTGAAGATGTAGTACTCGAGATGGACGTGATGCTGCGCGCGCGACAGATCGTCGATCAGCGCGTCGTACTTCGCCGCGCCGTCGATCAACAGGCGCACATCGCGCAGGGTACCTGCGGCGATCCCGGTCGCGCCCTGCGCCATCCGCGCCAGTTCCTGCGCTTCGGCCGAACCGGCCGCGGCGCAGACCTCGCCGACCAGCACGTCGCGCTCCAGCCGGCTGCGGGTGCGGCGCAGGCGGTGGCGCGCGATCTTCTGCGGACCGAACAGGTGATAGACCACGAAACCGATGTAGGGCAGCAGCGCGAGCCCGAGCAGCCAGCTGAGCGTCGCCGCCGGTTCCCGTTTCTGCAGCAGGATCCACGGCACCAGCGCGACCAGATACAGCACCCAGCCGAGAAACATGCCGAGGCCGAGCTGTGGCCCGATCACGGGGATGCCGTGCAGCCATTCCCACAAGGCGAACATCCGGGGAGACCTCCGTCGCAGCGGGCGCGACCCGCACAGGCTAGCCTAGCGGGATGACAACCGGGGGCAAAGTCGACAAGGCGACCCACAATCTGCTGCGTCCCGGCGCGGTGAAGGGACGCGGCGCGGCGTCCTACGTGCCCGGCCGCTTCGAGAAGACCGTGATCGAAGCCGAGGACGACGGCTGGGGCTCGGTCTACGCCGGCGACGAGGATGGGACCGGCGCGTCCGTCGGCGACGCCGAGACGCCGGCGCTGCCGCGCCCCGACACCCGCGTCACCGAGGAGCGCGCGCGCAGCATCATCAGCCGCAACCGCTCGCCGGACATCCCGTTCAGCCAGTCGGTCAATCCCTACCGCGGCTGCGAACACGGCTGTGTCTACTGTTTCGCGCGGCCCTCGCACGCCTATCTGGATCTCTCGCCCGGGCTCGATTTCGAAACCCGTCTCACCGCCAAGACCAACGCCGCCGAACGCCTGCGCGCGGAGCTGGCGAAACCCGGCTACTGCTGCTCGCCGATCTCGCTGGGCATCAACACCGACGCCTACCAGCCGATCGAACGCCGCTGGCGCGTCACCCGGCAGCTGCTGGAAGTGTTCGCCGAGTGCCGCCATCCGGTCGGCCTGATCACCAAGAGCGCGCTGATCCTGCGCGATCTGGACCTGCTCGCGCCGATGGCGCGCGACGGTCTGGTGCATGTCTACGTGTCGATCACCACGCTCGACAACCGACTGTCCGCGACGCTCGAACCGCGCGCCGCCGCGCCGCACACCCGGCTGAAGACGGTGCGGGCGCTGCACGAGGCCGGCGTGCCTGTGGGCACTATGGTGGCGCCGGTGATCCCGACCATCACCGACGCGGAAATCGAACGCATCCTCGAAGCGGCCTGCGAGCACGGCGCACGCGCCGCCGGCTACGTGCTGCTGCGCCTGCCGCACGAACTCAAGCAGGTGTGGCGCGAATGGCTGTCGCTGCACTATCCCGATCGCGCCGTGCACGCGATGAGCCTGGTCCAGCAGATGCGCGGCGGCAAGGACTACGACAGCGCCTTCGGCACCCGCATGCGCGGCGAAGGCCCGTTCGCCGACCTGATTGCGATGCGCTTCGCGAAGGCGTACAAACGCCTCTGTTTCGGGCGGCTGCCGCCGCTGGAGACATCGAAGTTCCGGCCGCCCGCTCCGCCGCCGAAGCCAGCGCAACCGGATTCGCCGCAGGGACAGTTGTTCTGATCCTTCGCCGGTCCGACATCGTGCCGGGCTACACTCGCCGGACTGAAGCGGTGTCCGTTTGGATGGAGAACACGCCATGGCGCATTACGAATACGAAACCGTCGAGATCGAAGCCTCGGTATGGACCAGTGAACCCAAGGGCCTGGAACCCCGACTCAACGAATATGGGGCGCGCGGTTGGCGTCTGGTGCAGATCCTGCCGCCGCCCTACGCCGGGTCTGCGAAGTTTCTCGCGGTGATGGAACGCGAGACGGGCTGACGCAGGCGCCTCACTTCTGCCCGAACAACACCTCCGCCCGCTGGAACAACACCCAACTCGTGGCGATGAACTTGTCGCCGCCCTTCGGTCGGTTGCCGCGGTGGGTGTGGGTGAAGCTGGCCGGGGCGATCAGCAGGGCGCCGGTGCGCGGCGCGATCTTGCGGTGCTGGAAGTGGAATTCGGTTTCGCCTTCCTCGAACTCCTCGTTGAGGTAAAGCGTCCACAGCAGATGCCGGTGCAGGGTTTCGCAGCCGGGATCGCGCGGGTAGAGCTCGCAGTGCCAGTACGGATAACCGCCTTCGTCGGCGCGATACCACTGCAGATTGATCGCGCCGGGACGCAGGCAGGTCCGCGCGAGGCCCGACAGCCGCTCGGTGTCCATGTCGGCGAAATCCTCGGCGCTGAGCCGACGCAACTGCCCCTGCGCATCGGGCTGCTGCAGCATCAGCGGTGCGATCAGCGCCTGCGGGCAGGCGCGCAGGTAGCGCAGCAGGGCATCGAGCATCGCCGCGTTGAGGGTCTGTTCGACATCGCGCCAGGCGGCGTCGCCGCTGATGGTGATGTCGCGACTGTGCTTGAGTTCGGGGAACACGCCGCCGCCGACCTGAC
>JBIJBH010000280.1:0-5441 GCA_044345315.1 Lysobacteraceae bacterium | reverse complement strand
GCTACAGATCAAGATGTGTTTGCTAAAGCTAGGTCGAGATTGGTGTCCATCACCTCGGCAACGTCTTCTCCCTCCACCCCGCCATCCTCGCCGCAACCAACGCCACCGGCACCGGCAGCAGCAATCCCAGCGCCGAGACCCACTTCGGATGCTCCGGCACGATCAGCATCATGCCGATGACGCCGCCCATCACGACGAGGGCGATCAGCACGGCGGCGGCGCGGGGGTGGCGGGCGAGGCGGGCGGCGGTCCAGGCGCCGGTGAAGGCGCCGGCGGTCCAGGCGAGGACCAGCGTGATCATCGCGCCGACGGGGGCTTCGGCGACGATCCGTTTGAGGTGTTCGGGATTCTGCGGGTCGAGGCCCGCGGGCGGCGGGAACAGGGCGTGGCCGAGGAATTCGAGGCAGAAGATCGTCAGCCACATGACGATCGCGCCCAGCAGGATGCCCAGCAGCGTGCGGCCCATGGTCGGCTCCCCCAAGCGTCGGTCCGGTGGCAGCAGCATGGCGCCGTCGCGGCGGGGTCGCAAGTCGCGCTGCGCAAGAAGCAAGGGCCATCGGGAAGCAGCGCCGATCCCCCAAAAAGCCAAGGGCCGCGAATGCGGCCCTTGCGTGAACCCCCGGGTGCCGGCGCTTACTGCTGCGCGGCGACGCGGCGGGCCTTGAGGAACTTCTGCGACCAGTAGCCGGTGGCGAGGCTGGCGACTTCGACGGTCTTGCCGGTGCGCGGGGAGTGCACGAACTGGCCGTTGCCGATGTAGATGCCGACATGGTCCACGTACTTGCCGCGGCGGCTGAAGAAGACGAGGTCGCCTTCGGCCAGCTCCTCGCGGTCGCGGATGAGTTCGCCGACATTGGCCATGTCGCGGGAGATGCGCGGCAGCTCGATGCCGAGGCTGTTGCGGAAGACGTAGCCGACCAGACCGCTGCAGTCGAAACCGGACTCGGGATTGGTGCCGCCCCAGCGATAGGGCGTGCCGAGCAGGCCGAGGGCGCGCTTGAGCATGCCGCGGATGCGGCCTTCCTTCGGCGCCTCGGCGGGGGTCTCGGTCACTTTCCCCGGCACCTGCATGGCGTGGAAGACCTCGCGCATGTCGCGGGCGAAGGCGAGGCTGTGGCCGGTCGGGGTGAGCGGGTTGTGCAGGGCGTCTTCGAGCGGGGCGAAGAGGCCGCCGGAGCGGTCGAGCGGATCGTCGCCGACGTCGGCCGCAAGCACCGGCAGGCTGCCCAGGGCGAGCAGCCCGGCGGTCAGGAGCGCGGCGGCGCGGCGTGGACGGTGGATGGCGGAGGGGCGGCCGGAGCCAAAGGCTGGGGTCGTCACGCGTCATTCACTATGCAAAAGGAGCAGGCAGTGTGCCCGACCACGGCCGCCCGGGGGTTCAGATTTCGTTAGAGGTCCCCGGCCGAATCGAGAACTGGATCGCAAAACGGGGCATCCGTACGCCCCCGCAGGTCAGTCCAGCACGCGCTTGGCGCCGGTGTAGTGGTCCCGCCACCACGGGCCGTCGAGGCGGTCCAGCCGGACCGTGCCTCCGGTCCGCGGGGCATGCACGAAGCGGCCTTCGCCGACGTAGATGCCGACGTGGCTGACCTCGCCGCTCTGGCCGAAGAACACCAGATCGGCCGGCGCCAGGCGGTCCGGGGCGATCCGCGGGCCCTGGATCGCGGCCAGCTCGCGCGAGGTCCGCGGCAGGCGCAGGTCGAGCATGTCCCGGAACACGTAATGGACCAGACCGCTGCAGTCGAAGCCGCTTTCCGGGGTATTGCCGCCGTAGCGGTAGGGCGTGCCGACCAGACCCAGCGCGCGCATCAGCACGGCGTTGGCGGATGCCGGGTCGCGCGGCGCGGCGTCGGTGCGAAGGTGGGTCGCCGGCGGCGGGGTGGGGCGGACCTGATCGCCGCCGCCGCAGCCGGCCAGGACGAGCGCCAGAAGGACCGGCGCCAGGCGGACGGCATGGCGCGCCGATGGCGTCGGGGCGGTGGAGCACGGATAATGCGCGGCCTTCATCGCGGCCATCTTGGCCGCTGCCCCGGCCGGCGATCAAGCCGCCCCTGCCGCTTCCGCGGCCCCGACCCGAGCACCCGCATGAAAATCGAGAAAGACCGCGTCGTCCGTTTCCACTACACCGTTGGCGAAGTCGGCCAGCCGGCCGTCGAAAGCTCCAACGGCGGCGAACCGCTGGCGATCCTGATCGGCCACGGCAACATCATCCCGGGGCTGGAGAAGGCGATGGAAGGCCGCGAGGCCGGCGAGACGTTCTCCGCCGACGTGCCCGCCGCCGAAGCCTACGGCGAACGCCGCGACGGCATGGTCCAGCGCGTACCCAAGAAACACTTCGGCGAACAGCGCCTGATGCCGGGCATGCAGGTCGTGCTGCAGACCAACTTCGGCCCGCGCGCCGTCACCATCCTCAAGGTCGGCATGAGCGTGGTCGATGTCGATCTCAATCATCCGATGGCCGGCAAGGATCTGCACTTCGACATCGAAATCCTCGAAGTACGCGAAGCCAGCCAGGAAGAGATCGAGCACGGCCACGTCCACGGCGACGGCGGTCATCAGCACTGAGCGCAGACCGCGCCGCAGTGCCCCGAACGGCCCGCGCGAGCGGGCCGTTCGCGTTGGTGGGGATGGGATCGCGCTATTGATCCGGATGCGCCCGTCTGCTTCAATCCGCCGCGCTCCAATCCGCCGCTGCAGCCGACCGGGACGATCGTCCCCGAACGACAGGATCATGCCGCCGCCGCGACGGTCTCAGGGACGATGCACCGTACTTTCCCCATCTCACTTCTCCTTCCCGTCGCATCGACAGGGTCTGCGGCTCCGCGCACGACGCGGTCGACCCTGCGCGGATGCCAATTGCCGATCGCACCATGACCGACCTTCTCCAGCACTCCGTCCTGTCGTCCCGAATCCGCTGGCTGCGCAGTTGGCGCGGCCTGTTGCTGCTCGCCGCGACCCTGGGCGCTGCCGTTGCGCTGGCGCAGGCGGTCGCGCCGCCGGTGCCGCCGCCGTACTGCTACAACCGCGCCCCGGCCTGTCACGCCAGTCTTGACGAGGCCGAGGCGGCGATCCGTGCCGATCCGTATTTCCGCGGAGCGGGCGACGCCGTGGAGCACGTCGCCAGTTTCCAGCTCGGCGCCACCTTGATGCATATGCAATACCGTCTCCGCGATCGCCCGGCGGAAAGCATCGGCACGCCGGCCTACTGGGGCGATTTCGGCATCTATGGCAACAGTCGCGGCAAATGCGCGCTGAGCGACGATCAGGTCGCCCTGCCGGGCTGGTGCGCGAGCGAGGATCAGGTCATCGGTATCGCGCAGGACACGATCCGCCTGCGCTTTCCGACCTGCCTGCATGGCGCGCCGCGGCGCGTCGGCGACTACTCCACGCCGTATTTGCTGCCCGTCACCAACACCGTGCGCGGCATCATCGACTACGAGTATCGTCGCTATGAGGTCGATCTCACCTGCACAGACGGCGGCAGTTACACCAAGAGTTTCTTCGTCCTGAAGCAGCGCCCGATGTATTGCCGCACCGGTTTCAGGTCGATCCTCGGCGACGTGATGGAAGAATTCCTCGCCGAGGATTATGTCTGCCAGCCGCAGGAGAGCCAGCCGGTCACGATCCTGACCTCGATCCAGCAGTGCGGCAGTTGCGCCGGCAGCGAGAACCCGGTGTATCCGGCGACCGGCGAGAAGCGCCGCGCCGAACCCGACTTCACCTTCGCGGGCACCGCCTTCACCCGTCATTACCGTTCGCTTCGCCAGTTCCGCAACAACTCGCGCTTCGCGGTCGCCTGGACGCATACCTGGAGCGACCGGATCATCTCGACGTCGGTCACCGACACCCCGTTCGCGCACATCGACGAGAGCGGCGACTACGAAAGCTATCGCCGGATGGCGGGCAATCGTCATCGGGGCGAAAATTCGCGCGATCGCATCCTGGAGCACGTGAACGCCAACGGCATCGGCTGGCGTCTGCGCCTGCCCGACGGCGAACTGCGCGAATTCGACACCCTGGGCTTCCTGATCGCCGTGCGGCACCCGGACGCGCCGCAGCGGGATGTCGTCGTGACCCATGTCCGCAGCGCCGTGGCGACCGTCACCGATGCGCAGGGGCGCAGCCTGCGTTTCGAGTACGGCGCCAACCTGTTGCGCCGGATCCATCTGCCCGACGGCACGGCGATCGCCTACGGTTACGACGACAGGGGCAATCTGGTCGATGTCACGTATCCGGATGGCGCTGTCCGTCGTTATCACTACAACGAACCGGGCCTCGCCGGCGCTCCGAATCAGCGGCATCACCTCACAGGGATCACCGCCGAGGACGGTCGTCGTTTCGCATCGTTCCGCTACGATGCCCGCGGTCGCGCGACCGAAAGCCGGGTCCTCGGCGCGCCTCACGAGGTCACCGCAGTCGCGTATCCCGACGAATACAGCGCCACGGTGAGCAATGCCGATGGCGGCAGCGACCGCTACCGCTTCGAACCCAGCCTCTATCGCCGCATCCTGTCCCGCAGCGACGACGGCAGCAGCGCCGGATTGCAGTACGACGCCGAAGGGCGGCTCATCCGCGCCGTCGACAAGCGCGGTGTCGCCACCGAATACGCTTATCTCAACGGCCTGCTGACGTCGACAACCGAGGCGGTCGGCACCGAGGAGCAGCGACGGCATGAAGTCGATCGCGATGCCGCGACCGGATTCGCGACCGAGCACCGCATCCGCGACCGCAGCGGCACCCTCGTCGCCCGCTCGACCTGGACCTACAACGCACGCGGTCAGATCGTGGCGGAAACCGTGTTCGACCCGGCCACCGGCGCGTCGCGCACCGAGACCACGGCCTACTGCGAGCCTGCGGATGTGGATGCCGGCCGCTGTCCGATCGTGGGCCTGGCGGTCTCCGTCGATGGTCCGTTGCCGGGGGCGGTCGATGTCGATCGTCTGGAATACCGCATGGCTGATGCGCCCGGCTGCGCGACCTCCGCTGCGGCCTGCGCCTGGCGCCGCGGCGATCTGTGGAAAACGATCAATCCACTGGGGCACGTGGCCGAAGTGCTGGCTTCGGACGCGGCCGGACGTGTCCTTTCCCTGCGCGACGAGAACGGCATCGTCACCGACTTCGAATACGACACCCGCGGCCGACTGACCGCGCAGAAGGTTCGCGGCGCCGACGACAGCGTCGAGTTCGACGACCAGATCACCCGGATCGAGTACGACCCCACCGGCACGGTGCGGCGCATGGCGCTGCCCGACGGCGTGCAGACGCGGTTCGAGTACGACGCGGCCGGGCGTCTGCTGCGGGTGATCGATGGCGTAGGCAATACGCTCGACTTCACCCTCAACCCGGCCGGCGAGGTGGTGGGCGAACACATCCGCGACGCCGCCGGAACGCTGCTGCGCACGCTGACCCGCACCTACGACACGCTCGGCCGCTTGCAGGCG
>JBIJBH010000279.1:0-5443 GCA_044345315.1 Lysobacteraceae bacterium | reverse complement strand
CTGCGACATCGAGCCGCGAACCTCAGGCGACGGGCACGACGCCCGCAGCCTGCGCGCCTTTCGGGCCCTGCTGCACCTCGTAGCTCACCCGCTGCCCTTCCTGCAGGCTGCGGAAACCCTTGGCGTTGATCGCGCTGAAATGCACGAACACATCGGCACTGCCATCCTCGGGAGCGATAAAGCCAAATCCCTTGGCATCGTTGAACCACTTGACTGTTCCGTACGGCATATTCCTGTATGACCTCGATTGGGATGCGGTGACGTGCGGCGGCGCGTTCGGCGTTCGCACAGCGCGAGTATGCCTGAGCCGGATCGGTACGCAAGAGGACGGCGGAGGTACGGCGAGCCGCGTCCGGCGATCGCCGGCCGGCGCGGCGCCCCCACGATTCACGCGATCAATCGCAACGCGCGCGCGGCATGGCGCGCGCGTCAATCGCGCGCGATCAGCGCCCGCAGCAGCGGGCCGAGACCCGCGCTCGCGGCGGCCACGTTGTCGAGCACGTCCTGCAGCGTGATCTGTTCGTCGGGATCGGGACCGGCACCGGCGGCCCAGTTGGCGACGATCGCCAGACATGCGTATTCGAGACCGAGTTCACGTGCCAGACCGGCTTCCGGCATCCCGGTCATGCCGACCAGGTCGCAGCCGTCGCGACGCATCCGCGCGATCTCCGCCTTCGTTTCCAGACGCGGCCCCTGGGTCGCGCCGTAGCAACCGCCGTCAACCATCGCGACCCCGGCGCGCGCCGCCGCGGCCCGCACTTCGGCGCGCAGCGACGGCGTATACGGATCGCCGAAGTCGACATGCAGCACGTCGGTGCCGGGCTCCTCGCAGAGCGTCGAGATGCGGCCCCAGGTGTAGTCGATGATCTGGTCCGGGCAAGCCAGGACCCGCGGCCCGAAGCGTTCGGTGATGCCGCCGACCGTGTTCAGCGCGAGCACGCGCTGCGCGCCCAGCGCCTGCAGCGCGGCGAGATTGGCGCGGTAGTTGATCCGGTGCGGCGGCACCGAATGACCTTCGCCGTGACGGGCCAGGAACGCCACCCGCGCACCGGCGAAACGCCCCACCCGCACCGGGCCCGACGGCGCGCCGTAGCGGGTCGGCGGCTGATGGGTCTCCACCTCGTCCAGGTCGGCCAGCCGGTACAGCCCGGTGCCGCCGATGACCGCCAACGCAAGGGGGTCGACCAGATCGCCTCGATCGCTCATCGTCTCAGTCCTTCAGCGCGTAGATCGCGGGCAGATTGCGGCCCTGCTCGCGGTAGTCCATGCCGTAGCCGAAGACGTAGCGATCCGGCACGTCGACGCCGGCGTAATCGGCTTCGATCCCGTCCACGCAGCGATCGTGACGCTTCACCGCCAGCACCGCCACCCGCACTTCCGCCGCGGACTGGTCCTCGCACCAGCGTTTCACCGCGAACAGGGTGTGGCCCTCGTCGAGGATGTCGTCGACCAGCAGCACGCGACGGCCGCGCATCGGGGTCGCCGGCCGATGCAGCCAGGCCAGTCCCGAGCCCGAGGTGCTGCCGCGATAGCGGGTGGCGTGCAGATATTCGAATTCCACGTCGAGGCCGCGCTCGCCGAGCGCGAACGCCAGCTGCGCCGCGAACGGCATGCCGCCGTGCATGATCGTGACGAACAGCGGCGGCACGGCGTCGGCGGCGTAGTCGTCGCGGATCTCCGCGGCCATGCGCGCGATCGCGGCTTCCAGGGTCGCGCGATCGTGGATCACGTCGGCTGCGGGCAGGACTTCGGCGAGCGTCGGCGCGGTCATGCGGGCGTCCCCAGGGCTTCGGTCAGCCGCGTCTGCGCGGCGGCGTAACGGCGGTCGGCGAGCAGCGCATCCCAGCCGGGCGCGTCGCGGCCCATCAGACCTGCGAGCAGATCCGGCGCGACCGCGCGATCGCGCACCGCGGCCAGCGATTCCTCGACCAGTTCGGGATGGCAGACCAGGACCACGTCGCAGCCGGCGTCGAGGTGCGCGTCGATGCGCTGCTTGATGCCGCCGGCGGAGAACGCCGCGGCCATGCCGATGTCGTCGGAGAAGATCGTGCCGCGAAAGCCCATCTCCTCGCGCAGCAGCGTCCGGATCCAGTACGGCGAATAGCCCGCCGGTTCCGGCGCGACCTGCGGATAGGTGACGTGCGCCAGCATCACCGCCTCGGCGCCGGCCGCGATCCCGGCCGCGAACGGCACCAGATCGAGTTCGCGCAGGGCCTGCAGCGGGCGGTCGTCGACCGCGACGTCGAAATGAGTGTCCTCGCGCACCGAACCGTGACCGGGGAAGTGCTTGATCGTCGCCGCCATGCCCGCCCCGTGCATGCCGCGGATGTAGGCGCGCGCGAACGCGGCCACCACCTGCGGATCGGGCGAGAACGCGCGATCGCCGATCGCCAGATTGCCGCGGCCCAGATCGACCACCGGCGCGAAGCTCAGATCGACGCCGGTGGCGCGCACCTCGCTGGCCATCAGCCAGGCATGCTCCTCGGCCAGCGCCAGCGCGCCCGCGGGGTCCGCGGCGTAGAGGCGATCGAACCCCTCCAGCGGCGGCAGCGCGCTGTAGCCTTCCTGGAAGCGCTGAACCCGCCCGCCTTCCTGATCCACGCAGACCAGTTGCGGCCGCGGCGCGGCCGCGCGGATCGCCGCGGTCAGCTCCGCGACCTGCGCGCGCGAGGCGAAATTGCGCTTGAACAGGATCACCCCCGCGCAGGCCGGATGCTGCAGCCAGTCGCGCTCGCGCGGGGTCAGTTCGGTACCGGCGACGCCGATCACAAGCATGCGGGGGACTCCAGATCGTGGGCGCCGCGCTCCGCCTCGCTCCATTGCGAGTACGGGCGCGAGGCCAGGGCGAGATTGTAGTAGCGCATCGCATCGGTCACTTCGATGCCCAGCCATGCCGGGCGCTCGACATGCTCGTCGGCCGCATCCAGTTCGACCTCCGCGATCACCAGACCGGCGTTTTCGCCGAGGAATTCGTCGATTTCCCAGAGATGGCCGCCGTGCTCCACCAGATGGCGACGCTTGTCGATCAGCCCGCCGACGCACAGCGCCAGCAGCGCGCGCGCCTCCTCGACCGGGATCGGGTAATCGAATTCCTGGCGGGTGTGTCCGGGATCGCGCGATTTGAGATTCAGCCTCGCCTCCTCGCCCTCCAGGCGCACCCGCACCGACACCCGCTGTTCGCCGAGATCCATCGCGGCCTGCGAATTGAGATAGCCCTGGGCCATCGGGATCACCCGATGCGCCTGCGCGCGCCAGCCATCGCCGGCGACCAGGAATTTGCGTTCGATTTCGACCGGCACGGGCGGCTCGCGATGAAGCCCGGGACAGGCCGCGGGCGGGGCGCTATTGTAGGCCCACGACCACGGCGGGGTTGTCCCCGTCACTTGGGCCCCGCAGGGCTTGTCCGCCTGCGATGTCCACGTGCTAGGATGAAGGCGGTTGCCCGGCGATTAGCGGATTTTTAACAATCCATCGGCCTGCCGGGCGAAACTGACGAACGCCGATCGTCCATCGACAGCAGGATCCAGGTCATGAGCAACGGCTTACCCAAGGACGCCGCTCCTTTTTCCGCCTCCGGGCTCGCCGGCGGCGACGACGCACGCCCGGGTCACGACCCGAATCGCGAAAACGGCGAAGAACTCCCGATCGATCTCTCGCTGGGCTCCTCCGGCAGCGAAGACGGCGTGGCCGAACTGTTCGGCACCGCCGACGGCGACGCCTCCACCGGCATCGCGATGCTGATGCCGCACGAACGCAAGCTGCCGTTGGCCGAACAGCGACGCCTGCTGGCGATGCGCCGCAACACCGGCGAAGACGGCATCGACGAGGATGGACTGGAAGGCGCAGGGCGCGGCCGGAACGGGCACGGGCGTGGACGGCGGCATGCGCACGAGGCGCATGGGGAACGGCACGGACACGGCGCCCGACACCGCCGCGAACACGGCAACGACGCGCATACCGACGAGAGCACGACCAGCGCCAACGCCACCGGCGGCGGGACCCGTATCGACAAGGCCGATCCGGCGACGGCCGCCGCAGCGAATCCGCAGAACACCGCGCGCCTCGATCCGGGCAGAACCGAGACCGACACCGGCACGACCGGCAACGCCGGCAGCAACAGTTCCAGCGGCGGCGGCATCCGCATCGAGAAGGTCGATCCCGCCGTCGCGGCGAATGCGAATGCGCAGAACGCGACGCGTCTGGCCGACGCCAGCAAGACCGGCACCGACACCTCCGGCAGCAACGCCGGCAGCAACAGTTCCACCGGCGGCGGCATCCGCATCGAAAAGGTCGATCCGACCGCCGCCGCGAACGCGAATCCGCAGAACGCGACACGTCTGGCCGATGCCAACAACACCGGCACCGACGCCTCCAGCAGCAATGCCAGCGGCAGCAGTTCCACCGGCGGCGGCATCCGCATCGAGAAGGTCGATCCGACCGCCGCCGCGAATGCGAATCCGCAGAACGCCGCGCGTCTGGCCGATGTCAACAAGACCGGCACCGACGCCTCCGGCAGCAACACCAGCGGCAACAGTTCCACCGGCGGCGGCACCCGTATCGAGAAGGCCGACCCCGCAGCGACGGCAGCGAATCCGCAGAACGCCGCGCGCGCCGACCAGAACAAGACCGGCACCGCGACCGATGCCAACGCCAGCGGCAACAGCTCGACCGGCGGCGGTACCCGGATCGAAAAGGCCGCGGTCGCGCCCGACGCCGCGAATCCGACGGGCACCAAGGTCGCGGATAAACCCGGCGCCGCCGGCCCCACCGGCACCGAGACCGCCGCGAAGACCGATCGCCCCGCCGCGGCGACGCCGGCGGCCGCAGCCGAGTCGAAACCCGACAAGCCGACGCCGACCGCGCAGGCCGCGACCCCCGGCCAGCCCGAAACCGCCAAGGCCGAGCGCCCGGCCGCGACGACGACCGCCGCCACCGGCAGCGAAGCCAAGCCCGAAGCCAAACCAGCCGCGACCGGCACACCCGCCGCGAACCCCGCGGCGACCGAGAGCAAACCCACCTCGAACCAGCCCGCCTCGAACCAGCCCGGCACCAACCAGCCTGCCGCCAATCAGGCCGAACGCCCGGCCGCCACCGCACAGACCGGCGCACAGCCCAACGCCGCAGCGGACAACAAGGGCGAGCGCCCGGCCGCGGTCGCCAACCCGAACGCGACGCCCGCCAACGCCGAAGCCCGCCCCGATCGCCCGGCTGCGAATCAGCCTGCTGCGAATCAGCCTGCTGCGAATCAGCCTGCTGCGAATCAGCCTGCTGCGAATCAGCCTGCTGCGAATCAGCCCGCTGCGAATCAGCCCGCTGCGAATCAACCCGCTGCGAACCAACCCGCTGCGAATCAGCCTGCTGCGAATCAGCCCGCTGCGAATCAACCCGCTGCGACTCAACCCGCTGCGAATCAGCCTGCTGCGAATCAGCCCGCTGCGAATCA
>JBIJBH010000278.1:0-5448 GCA_044345315.1 Lysobacteraceae bacterium | reverse complement strand
ACCTGGACAGGCCCGCCCCCGCAACCGTGATCAATCCCGACCTGGCCGGCCTCACGACGGCAACCGACGGCACGCTGCTGGCCTGGGGCAGCGACGCCAGTCTCTGGCGACACGATGCGTCACCGGCCAGCGCTCCGGGCACCGATACCTGGCAGCCGGCGCAGACACCGCACGATCGGCGCATCCGCGCAGTGGCCGAAGCGCCGGGCTGCGCCGCCGATTCCTCGCTCGTGGCCGTGGGGGATGGCGGGCTGCTGCTGCACAGCGTCGACGGTGGCCAGCGCTGGACCCACGCCCTCGTACGCAACGGGTCCGGCGACCGCCCGCTGGCTCCCGACATCGATCTGGCGGCCGTGGCCTGCGATCTGCAACGCTGCCTGGCGGTGGGGCCGCAGAACACCCTGCTGCACAGCGTCGATGGCGGCGCGCGCTGGCATGAGATTGCGGCCGAGGCGGCCGGCCCCGCACGCCCGCACGGAGCCTTCACGACCGTCGTGCTCACCGCCGACGGCTCGGCCTGGGTGGGCGGCGCGGACGGCCGGCTCTGGCAGGACGCCGGCCCCGGCAGCCTTTGGCGGGAGCGGCCATTGCCTTCCGCCGCCAAGACTGCGGGCGCCGCCCTGCCGGCCATCGATGCACTCGCCGTCGATGGCGACGGTGTGCTGCTGGCGACGGCGGACGGACGCCTGATCGCGTTCTCCGGCGCAGGATCGAGCGGATCGCTTTCGCACCGCAGTCTGCGCGGCAGCTACACCTGGCTCTCGGCCCTGCCCACACCGGGCGGCTGGATCGCCACCGGCAGCGGGGGCGACTGCGTCTGGCGCGAGACCGCCGGCACGCCCTGGCGCGACTGCGGCGCACTGCCGCAAACATTCCTGCGCAGTGCGGCCAGCAGCCCGGATGGCCTGCACTGGGTATTGGCCGGTGAGGGCGGCCTGCTGCTGCACGGTCGGCCGCCCGCACAGCCCTGGCGCCCGGTCAAGCTGCCCACACTGGAGACTGGCCCCGATCTCGAAGCCGTGGTCTGGAGCGACGCGCTGCGCGGCTTCGTCGCGGTCGGCCCGGGCGGCCTCATCCTGCACGGCAGCGCGGACGGCGGCACGTGGACGGTGGCGCACGAGGCACCCCGGCACTACGTGCATGACGTCGTGGCGCCGCAAGGCGATTCTGCGCTGCTGGCGGCATTGAGCCATCGCACGCTGGCGCGCTCCGACGACGGCGGACGCCGCTGGCGCACCCACAGCTTCACGCAGTTGCATGAGCCGGCCTACCTGTTCGTCCTTCATGCCGACCGTCGGATCGGGAGCGTGGTGGTCGGCGGCGGCGAGGGCGCCGTGATGGTCGCGCCCGATGGCAAACACTGGCACACCCACAGCACCGGCCATGGCCGCGAACACCTCGGTCTGCTGGCACTGCCCGACACGCCGGTGGTACTGCTGCACGGCAGCGGCGGACAGTTGATGCGCGTACACAGCGGGCTGGCCGAATGGCACGACGTGCCGCTGCCCTCGCCCGACCCGGTCTACGGCAGCTTCACCGATCCCGATGGCCACCCCTGGCTGGTGGGCGGTGGGCTGGGCGACCGGGCCGAGAGCACTGTCAACCGCGGCAGCCGCGATGGCACCCGCTGGCAGATGCAGTCCCTCGGACCAGGCGTACTGCGCACCGGCGGCCCGACGCCCGACGGACGCGCGCTGATCGTGGCAGGGGATCGCGGCATGCTTTTCCGCGCCGAGCTGCCGGCCGTCGGAACCGCCGCGCCGCCGGACGACGAGACGCCGCCGCCCGCGCCGGACTGGGAGCGGGTGGCACAGCCCATGCCCAATGCCGGTTGGTCCTGGCTGCAGCGCGATGCTGCTGGCCGTGCACTGTGGCTGGGCGGCTCGAACGGTGCGCTGATCCGCTCCACCGATGGCGGCCTGAGCTGGCAGGCGGTCCGCGTGCCCACCACCGCCTCGCTGCGCCGCCCGACCTGGGATCCCGGCCGACGGGCCTGGTGGATGCCCGGTCGCGACGGCACGCTGCTGCGCAGCGACGACGATGGTCTCACCTGGCGCGCCGTCTTCACGCACACCCGGGACCACCTCAAGGGCGTCTGGGTCGATCCGGCAAGCGGCGCCCTCCTGCTCTACGGTGCGCGGCTCGTCAGGCTGATGCCGGCGGATGCGCCGTAACGCTTCCTCCCGCGGGTTCGGTGCGCTCGTGCGGGGAGCGGCACTGGCGCTGGCCGTCGCTGCCGCGGGGCTGATCGCGTGGAAGGGATCCGGTCCAGCCGAGATTCCACCGAGTCCGGCAGGCGATGGCGAAGCCGTCCCGGATCGGCGCAACGCTGCGGTCGAGCGGGCAGACGGTCTCGATGAATGGCCAGCACCGGCGGTCGCCGACATCGATCCGCGCGCGCCGCAGGTCATGGAACTCTGCGGACTGGACCACACGTCACTGCCGAGCGGCATGGATGGGAACGCCAGCGCAGGCGGATTGGCGGTCCTGCCGGCCGCCACCGGAAGCGAGCCACTGGCCCGGGCCCGCACGCGGCTGCTGGCGACACTGCGCGAGGACAGCCGGGCGCGGGCCCGTGTCGCGGCCCAACTGCTGGATCGCCCCGACAGCGAGGACCCGATCGTCTGGCACGACTGGGCACAGACCACGCTGCGGCATGCGATGGCCGAGCCCGATGCGGTCGCTCTGGGCTGGGCCGAGGAGGCCTGCGGGCGGTTGATCGGCAGCGGCGATGGCGGCCTGGGCAGCGCCTGTCGTCGCGAGCTCATCCGGGTGCGGCTGCGTCTGGAGCCCGACAACGCCCGCCACTGGGCCGCACTGGCCGACGAGGACCCCGCGGCCGCCGAGGAGGCCTGGCAGGGCCTGCTGCGCGCGCGCCGCTGGCACGACGTCCCGCAGGCGCTGGCGCTGGTCACCCAGCAGGCCCTGCCCGCCGATGCGCCCGGCTACTTGAGGCTGGCGCTGGCGGCCGAAGTCGACATGCTCGCCGCCGCCCTGTCCTCACCCGGCGAAGGCGTGCTGCTGGCGCGTTGCCGCGAGCCTGTCCGCGGCCGGCAGGCGGAGTGCGGGGCGCTGGCCGAGATGATGGTGGCGCAGGGCGACACGACGCAGATCCTGGCCCTGGGACTGCAAGTGGGCGAGGCGGCAGGCTGGCCTCAGGCGCGTGTGCAGGCCGTGCAGGACGAACTGCAGGCCCTGGCCAGCGATCGCGTGCGCTGGCGGCCCGAGGAATCGCAGCCGATGTCCTGCCGCAGCGTCGACACCTGGTTGGCGCAGTTGCAGGACATGGCCTCGGTCGGCGAACTGCCGGCACTGCGCCGACGCCTGGCCGCGCGCGCGGGCGAGGCGCCGACCGGTCGAACGCTGTCGCCTTGAGCGATCCCGACCCTGGAGCCTGCTTGATCTCTCCGCTCTGAAGGCTCCGGCATCGGCTCCGACGCGGGCGGAGCGGCATGCGCCGCCCCGCCCTGTCCGATCGATCAGAACCGGGCCTTGAACTCCAGGCCCCAGGTGCGCGGCTCGTTGAGGAAGCCGGTCAGGTTGTTGAAGTCGATGCCGCCGACGATCGCCTCCTCGTCGGTGATGTTGCGGCCGAACAGCGCCGCCTCGTACCGGCCGTCGCCCCACTCGTAGCCGAGGCGCAGGCCGCCTTCCAGCAGCGGATCGCCGGTGAACTCGGTCGAGCGATACAGGAAGAAGTTGACCTCGCTGCGGTACGACCAGTCGGTATGGACGAAGAACTCGCCCTGGCTGGTCGGGATGCCGTAGCGCGCGGTGACGGTGTAGACGTGCTTCGGCGCCTGCGGCAGCGGGTTGCCGTCGATCAGGAAGGTGCCGGGCACGGTGCCGGCCGGGTCGCGCATGGTGCAGCCGCCGCCGCAGCCGAACACCGCCAGATCGCGATCCTGGATCTCGGTGTCGTTATAGCTGGCGCCGAGGGTGACGAACAGGCGATCGGTCAGCCAGGCCTGCAGGTCGAGTTCGGCGCCCTGGCCGACGGTGCGATCGGCGTTGACCAGACGGGCGACGTTGGCGGCGCCGCCGACCGCGGTGAGCTGCTGGTCGTCCACGGTGTAGCGGAACAGCGCGAAGCCCACGCGCAGGCGGTTGTCCCACAGGGTCGCCTTCACGCCGGCTTCCCAGGACAGCACGGTTTCGGTCTCGGCGACGGTGACCAGCTCGTTCGCGGGCAGCGCGGCGTTGGCGAACATCAGCCGTCCCTGCACGCTCGGCGCACGGAAGCCCTTGGCGACGCGACCGTAGACGTTGACGTCATCGTTGACCTCGTAGACCGCGCTGAGGTCCCAGCTCACGTCGGTGTCGCTGGGATCCACCGAGATCGGCGCGATCGGCGGGCCGAACGGGCCGACCACGCGCTGCGCACTGAACTCCTTGCTGTCGTCGGTGTAGCGCAGGCCGCCGCGCAGGGTCAGGCGCTCGGTGGCCTCGAAGTCGGCCGACGCGAACACCGCCCAGGCGGTGTTCTCCTGGCGCTGGGTCGCGTAACCGTTCTGCGGATTGCTCGGCGCCAGGCTGTCGTAGCTGAAGCTGTCGACGCTGATGGTCTCGTCGAACCAGAACACGCCGGCCTGCCAGTCGAAGCGACCCCAGTCGTTGGATTCGACCCGGAATTCCTGGCTCCACTGGCGGTGATGCGGCAGACCGTCGGCGGATTCGGCCGGGAACGGGATGAAGCCGGGGCCGAAATTGCCCGCGCCGAGGAAGGCGGCACCGAAGCCGCCGTCGATGTCGCCGCGGCTGAAGGCGTCGACGCTTTCGTAGCCGGTGATCGAGTACAGGCTGACCCGGCCCAGATCCCAGCGCATGCGCAGGTTGGCGCCGAACTGCTCGAGCTTCTGCTTGTTGCGGCCGTCGATCGAGACCCGGTCGCGATCGAAACCGGAGACCAGTTCATTGGTGCCGGGCCGGATGATGTTGGCGCGGAACAGGCGCGCGGTGCCTTCGAGCTTGCGCGCGTGCACGTTGGCGAGGGCTTCGAAATTCTCGCCCGGCGCGAACAGGACCTGCAGCCGCGCCGCGGTTTCGTCGTAACCTTCGAGATCGTCGCCGGCGCCGTTGCGGGTGTTGTCGACGTAGTCGTCGCGCTGCTGGTGCAGCACCGACAGGCGCGCCGAGGTGCGTTCGCCGATGGCGCCGGTGATCGCGCCTTCCAGGTTCAGGGTGTTGTTCGAGCCGTAGCCGATGCGGCCGTAGCCGCCGAAATCGGACTCGGGGCGGGCCGACTCGAACTTGATCACGCCGGCCGGCGAGTTGCGGCCGAACAGGGTGCCCTGCGGGCCGCGGGCCATTTCGATCTGGTCCAGATCGAACAGCGGGAAGCCCTTGAGGATCGGGTTTTCCTGGACCACGCCGTCGTAGACCAGCGAAACCGGCTGTGAGGCGTTGAGGTCGAAGTCGGTGTTGCCGAGGCCGCGGATGTAGAACCGC
>JBIJBH010000410.1:0-3727 GCA_044345315.1 Lysobacteraceae bacterium | reverse complement strand
CCGGTCGAGATCTATGTACGGCTGTTCCGGGCGACGCGCGAAGACCACCGGGGCTGGCCCGAGGACCACGGCTGGACGGAGTTCCTGCGCAGCCCGCCGCTGGTGCACGCCATCGACGCAGGTCACCACACGATCCTCCGTGGAGCGAATGCGCGCGCGGTCGCCGATCTCCTGCAACCGAACCACGACGGATAGCGGACCCACCACCGATCGTCGAGTCGAGGCTCTGTCCGTCGGGGTCTCGGGCTGCGGCGATCGTCATCAACATCACGCAACCGAGAACACGACATGAAACTCAAACTCTACCAAACCATCGCCCGTTATCTTCTGGGCGTGATCTATCTGTTCGGCGCCGTGGACGGTTTTCTCGGAATCTTCTTCGGGATCTATCTCACCGGCAAAGCGGTGGAATGCTCTTTCCTCGGCGTGCTGAAGCAGACGCTGTTCTTCTGGGCGTTCATGAAGTCGATCCAGCTGATCGGCGCGGTCAGCCTGCTGTCGAACTACAAGCCTGCGCTGGGCGTCGCGCTGCTGACGCCGATCTCCGCGGTGCTCTGCCTGTTCTATTTCTTCGTCCTGCACTGGTACTACGCGATGACCGTCGTGGCGGTGTTGAACCTCGTGCTGCTCAAGGCGTACTGGCCGAGCTATCGCGCGATGTTCATGGACTATCCGATGCGCGCGAAGCAGGCCGAGGCGCAGACCGGCGCCTGACCGCTCCGGGCGACCTCATGTGTCCGATGCGTTGAAGGGCAGGGCGGCGATGTCTCGCCGCCCTGACGGCCGAAGGCACACCTGCGGATATGGGCGCCTCTACAGTCATGAGGATGCGCCCGCATCATCCGCGATTCGTTCAGGGCAGCACCGCGTCCATCGCTTCCTGTTCGACGCACACCGGATTTGCCTCAAGTTCCGCGGCCAATGCATGCCAGCCGGCGCGTCGCGCGGAGGCGATCATCTTCTCCAGCGCCGCGGCGGTGGGCTTCGCGGTGCCGGGCGGTGCGTCCTGCGGCGACATCCGCCACGGGTGCAGGGTGCGGCCCGCGTCGGCGACGACCGCGGACAGCACGGCGGCGATGCGGAAACCGCCTTCGTCGATATCGCCCCAGTGGTACAGACGGGTCGAAACCGGCAGGCCCTGCAGCACGCGCGCGTAGAACGCGCGCCAGGGCGGGGAGGGCATGCCGCCGGTGTACAGCAGCAGCCCGTCGCCGTCGCCGAGCGCGCGCGCGGCGTCGTGGAAGCTGGTGAGGTTCTCGATCGTCAGCAGATACCGCGCGGTGGTGTTCAGGGTGCGCACCGCATCCACCGGCAGCCCCAGATACGGCCGGCGCAGGGGCAGGGGGCCGTCGTCGAGCACCGCGTCGCCGCGACCGGCGATCAGCACCGGCTGCGGTTCCTTGCGCAGGCCGAGCGCGGACCAGATCTGCGCCTGCTCCAGGCCGGACGGTTCCGTTTCGCCGGTGAGCAGCAGGTCGAGCCAGCGGGTCAGCGCCTCCAGCCGCTTGCTGTCGCCGAACAGGCGCACGCTCTCGCGCCGCAGCAGCGATTCCCGGGTCGGATCGGCCCGACGCGCATCGACCGCGCGGATCGCATCGACCAGCGCCGCGGCAGCCTCGGGGCCGTGGCCGCGCACCTGTCGTCCGCTGCGCCAGCGCGCCAGCACCTCGTCCAGCACCGGATGCGCAGCGCGATGGTCGGCGAACGCGGCCTCGGCCGCACGCAGCGCATCGGCCTGCAGCGGCAGCCCGAGCAACGCGGCGAGCGCCGCGAGGTCGCGCAGGCGCAGCCTCTGCAGGCGGCGATCGTCGCGACCGAAGTTCGCAGGCTCGGCGACGATCGCGCCGGCGCGCACCGCGAGCGCGATCTCGGCCTCGAAGGTCTCGAATTCGCGCAGCGACTGCAGCGCGATGTACTCCGGACATTTCGCGGCGGTCATCGGCAGAGACGCCGACGTGTCCGCACCGCGCGCCTGCGCACGCTCACCGAGCCGGAACAGCCGCGTCAGCGCGCGATGCGCCGGGCTGCCGTCCATGGCCCCGGGCTCGTTCATGTCGCCGCCCGTTCGGCCTCGATGCGCGCGATCTCCGCCTGCAGCAGGTCCGGATGCAGTGCGAACTGGTCGCTGTGCAGCAGGGCGCGACCGGCGTCGGTGACCCGGATCCGTTCGACCTGCAGCAGCGGGCCGTCGCGGAACAGTTCGATGTAGCTGTCGAGCACGCCGGTGAGCGTGCCCTGGGCGGTGTCGGGGGCGGCCAGGATCAACTGCAGCCCGAGCGAGCGCAGGTATTCGGTGGTGGCGCGGGCGTTCTGGGCGTCGATCTTGTCGCCGAACTCGTCGAGCATGATCAGGCCGAGTCCGCCGAGTTCGCCGTCGCGCTTGCCGTAGGCCGCGGCCAGCGCGGCGCCGGCGATCACGTACATCGGCGCGCGGTGTTCGCCGCCCGAGCCCGAACGCATGCGCTCGCTGAGCGTGCCGATCACCCGCTCTTCCTGCCGGATCGCGACCTCGAAGTTGAAGAAGCGGCGATAGTCGTCGAGCGGGGAGGGCGCGCTGCCGCGGCCGCCGACCTTGTCCTCGACGATGTCGCGGAACGCCGCCGGCACTTCGCCGGCGCTGCCGAACAGGGTGTCGGTCTCGCCGACATCGGCGACCTTGAGAATGAACCGGTGCAGGTCCTTGAACTCCGGCGCGACCTCGCAGCGGAACTGGTAGCGCTCGTTGTTGGAGAACGCCGGGCTCTGCGACAGGGTGCGGTTGAGGGTCCTGATCTGCTGGTCGAGGCGGCGGAAATTGTCGTACAGCGCGGACGCCACGTTGGTACGGAAGGTCTCGACCGCGGTGGCGTAGGCTTCCTCGGCGCGGGCGCGGTGCTGGACCAGTTCGGTGCCCTCCAGATGCGCGATCTCGCCTTCGAGCAGGCGCGCGGCCGCACGCCAGTCGCCGGCTTCGATCTCCAGCGCGACGCCGTGGTCCTTGGCATACTGGGCCAGCGCCGACCAGGCTTCGGGCAGCACGCCGCGCAGGGCGGTGTCGGCCTTGTCGGCGCGTTCCTGGCAGTGGCCGATGCGTTCGTCCAGCTCCGGATACTTGCCGTCGAACTCGTCGCGATGCTGCTCGACCAGATTCGGATCGACATCGACGTGGCGGAAGGCATCGACCGCAGCGCGTGCGATCCGTTCGCTGTCGGCGAGCAGGCGATCGAGCGTCGCCTGGGCCTCGACGACCTTGCCGCGGCCGATCGCTTCCTCGCCGACCAGACGTTCGACCACCGCGTCCAGCTCCCGGCAGCGCGCGTCCAGCGCCTGCGCCTGCTCGCTGCGCCGGATCAGATCGGGATCGGCCATCGCCGCATGCGAGTCGCGCAGTGCCGCGTAACGCGCCGCCGCCTCGCGATGGCGCAGCAGCAGTTCGTGGGTGGCGCGGGCGGCGTGTTCGGCGCCGCCGATCCGGGCCCAGTCGGCGACCCGTTCGTCCAGCGATTTCGACGCGATCTCGAGTCGACGGATGTCGGTTTCCGCGCGTTCGATGTCCTCGCGCAGACGCTTCAAGCGCTCGCGATTGTCCTGCGCGCCGATCCTGAGTTCGGCGGCGCTCGGCAGGCGCAGACGGTCGACGCCGCCGCCCTTGACCACCAGACCGTCGCGGGTCAGGCCATGGCTGCTGCGCACCACCTCGGCCTCGGTGTCGATGCAGCGCAGATCGCCGAGCTGGCGGCGCAGATAG
>JBIJBH010000034.1:0-14518 GCA_044345315.1 Lysobacteraceae bacterium | reverse complement strand
TCGCCTTCGAGCAGTGCGGCGACATGATCGTCGGCGAGGCTGCGCTCGCCGCGACGGCCGTTCGACGCATCGCTCCGCGCCTGGCTGGTCAGCGCGAGCTTCACGCCGTAGATGCCGGAGGCGCGGCGATACAGTTTGACCGCGCGTTCCTCGTGTTCGGCCGGCACCAGCAGGGCGTCGACATGGCTGCGCAGATAGGCTTCGATCGCGCCCTGCCAGGCCGGGTCGCGCACCTGCACCAGATCACAGATCGGCCGGCAGGGGATGCCGGCGTCCTGCAGGCGGTCGCGCAGCAGGATGACCTCGGGACGCAGTTCGGCCTGTCCGGCCTGCAGCCGCGACTGATTGGCCCGCGCCAGCTTCGCGCGTTCGCGCGCGGCCTCCAGCTCGCTGCGCTGCGCGTGCGCGCGGCCGGCGATCATCGCCATCGCCGGCGCGGCCGCGTTCAGCGCATCAAGCAACTGCGCGTGCAACTGCTCGGGGGCGAAGGCGATCTCGGCATCCGCTTCGAGCTCCGCCAGACTGCGGAACAGCGCTGCCCACGGCGCTGCGGCGCGGGTGAGGGCGTCGGCGTCGAGTCCCGGCAGTTCGAGTTTCGCGGCGCGGCCGAGAGTTTCGCGCACGAAGCTCGCGCCGGTCATCAGTTCGCGCTTGAGCTTGGCCAGTTCGTCGCGATCGCGGCTGGCGATTTCCTCGAACGAGGCCTGCTCGCTCCAGCCGCGGGTGCCCTGCAGCCGGCGCTGCGCTTCCTCGGCCTGCTGACGCGCGCTGAGCCGATCGCTGCGCGCCTGTTCCAGCGCGCGGGCAGTGCGTTCGGCGGCCTCGCGCAGCGCGGCGAGCGCGTCTTCGGCCGCGTCGGTCTGTTCGCTGTGGGCGTCGCGCCGGTATTCGGCGGCCAGCGCGCGATACGAGGCCGCGCGGGTCGCGTGCGCGGCGACCTTGCGGTACTGCGCCTCGGCGGTCTTCGCCGCCTCGATCCGCTGCGCGACCTGTTCGATCTTCTCGCGGATCAGCCGGAAGCCTTCGAGCAGGGCGCGGAACTTCGCGATCTCGGTCGGTCGCTCCTCGGCGACGAGGGTGCGCACGAAATGATCGACATCGTTCACGCGCTGCAGATTCAGCGCGTTCTGGAACGCCTTGCGGTAAGCGGTCGGGTCGATGTGGAGATTGCCGCCCGGGCGCAGATGCAGCAACAGGTCGCGCAGGAAGCGTTCGCTGGTCGTATGCAGCTCCGGCTTGCTGCCGGCGGCCTTGCAGCGGGCCGCGATCGCGCTGCGGAACTGCGCCCACGTCAGCGGCAGTTGCCGGCCCTTCACGGTTTCGAGATGGTCTTCCAGCGTCAGCGCCACGCCCGGCAGCAGATACATGCCGTGCACGCGATGATCGGGCTCGTCCTCGGCCGCGCCCAGCGCGATGCCCGCGGTGAGCACGCGGCCGGTGTTCGCGTCTTCGAACACCAGACTCAGATAGGTCGTCGCGGTCCTGCGCACACGGCCGTCGTCGCCGGCGCGATACACGCCGAGGCAGTAGTCGCGGATGGTCCGC
Organism: Lysobacteraceae bacterium; assembly: GCA_044345315.1. GTDB lineage: Bacteria > Pseudomonadota > Gammaproteobacteria > Xanthomonadales > Xanthomonadaceae > Lysobacter_I. The sequence continues at coordinate 12,973 of JBIJBH010000034.1, read as the reverse complement.
GCGCGGTGGGTGCCGCCGGCCTGGGCGTTGAAGCGGATGGTGTTGCGGTCCGCGCCCAGCATCACGATCTGCAGCGCGTCGAGCAGGGCGCTCTTGCCGGCGCCGTTGGGGGCGATGATCGCGGTGGTCGCATCCAGTTCGAGCGTCTGCGCCTCGAACAGGAAGAACTGCACCAGATGGACGCGCTTGAGCGGATACATCAGCGTTCATCCTCCGCGCTCTCGGTCGCGGCATCGTCATCGTCGATGGCGGCTTCGCCCTCGTCGTCTTCGTCGCGGTTGTGCTGATCCAGCCGCTGCAGCCACTGCGCGCCGACGATCTCGACGATCGCCGGACGCACCAGGATCCGGAACGGCTGCGGGTCTTCGGGTTCGGGGTCGAGCAGGCGCACCACCGACCAGCGGCGCAGCGCGCGCAGAGTCTCGCGCAGCGGCCCGATCTCGGGCATCGGCCGGCCGGTGAGATTCCGGTACGCCTCCTGCAGCTCCGGCAGTTCCACGAGCGCCTCGCCCTGGTCCTCGATCTGGCCGTCGCGCATCGCCGCGTCGTAGCGCTGGCGCAGCACCAGCAGCAACAGCGTCTGCTCAAGCGTCACCGCAGCGCCTTCGCCGTGCGCGGGCAGCGCGACCACATAGCGATAGTGGGCGTTGCGCTCCAGGCGGACGCCCAGCGGCTCCAGCGCGGCCGCGAAATCGGCGAACCAGGTCTCGACCAGGTGATAGGCATTCTTCGAACCGCGATCGCTGGCGTACAGCACCTGTTCGGTGACGAGACGATAGGCGGCGCGCTCGAAATCCTGCGGCACGTAATGACCGCCGGAGAGTTGGCTGAGCGTGGTCCAGGAGCGTTTCATGCGGTGGCGACCTTGCGCGGCCTGCGCTTGTCGGTGCTGTCGTCGTCGCGCCGCAGCACGAAGCGCGGCGCGTGCAGGTGCTCATTCTCGCTCTGGCCGTCGCCCACGCGTTCCACCCGGAACCCGCGCAGCAGGCGGTGCAGCGGGTCGTCGCGGCGCAGCCCGCCCTTGCGCCGGCTGCGCAGGGCGAGGGTGACCAGGGTCTGGTAAGCGCGGAAATCCTCGATCGTCGCGATCTCCAGCGCCTGCGAATCCAGCGTATCGCGGCCCTGCCAGTGACGATCGAGGTAACGCGCCAGATCCTCCGGCAGCACCAGCCGCGCGCGCTTGATCCGGCGCAGCAGATTGAGGCGTGCCAGTTGTTCGGGCGTAGGTTCGGGCTGGGTGTTGGCGCTGCGCGGGATCGGCCGCGGCTTCGCCTTCGGCGGGCGCAGCCGCGATTCGTCCATCAGCCCGCCCGGCCCGACCGGAAGCCGCAGCGCGTCTTCCGGCGCTGTCAGCGCGCCGCGGCAGGCGCGGCGGAGCAGGGCGTCGAGCCGGTCCGGCGCACGCAGCCGGTAGTCGAGAAAGGCGAGGGCGCGGCGGTTGGCGAGACGGATGTCCTCGTCCAGCCGGCCGAGGTATTCGTCGATCCGGTCCAGTTCGTGCAGCCGGCGCAGACTGCGCTCGAACCGCCGCTGGGCGTTGCCGACATCGCCGCCGGCGCGCTCCGCGTACCAGGCCAGCAGCCGCTCGCGGACCGGACCGTGTTCGATCTCGCGCAGGGTCGCGAGGATCGCGCTGCGCCGCGCCAGCGGATGGTCGGCGTTGTGCAGTTCGGCGTAGTCGCCGACGAACAGCTCACCGACGTAACGTTCGAACAGACGGCGTGCGAACACCGCGGTGGACTCGGCCCGGCTCAGTTCGGGCATCAGATCGCGGACCTGCACCCCGATCGCGGCCACGTTCGACAGCAGTTGTCGTGCCTGATCCGCGGCCTCGTCCAGACTGTCGCCCTGGGCCTTGCCGGCCAGCACCTGCTGCAGCTGCAGTTCGATCGAGCGCACCTTGGCGCCGACGAAGGCCGGACCGCGCTCGGCGAACTCGACAAGCAGCCCCAGCAGCCGCGCCACCGCATGCGGCATCGACACCATCTCGCGGGCGCCGATCCGCTCCTGACGCAGCCAGCCGGCGGCCCGGAACCGCTCGTAGACCCCGGCCGCGCGCACCGTCAGCGGGCTGTCCGGAGCCTCGCCGTCGTCGGCTTCCCAGGGGTCGTCGGTCAGCAGATAACGCTCCAGCGCCGAAACGATCTCGCGCCGCGGCAGCCCGGTGCTCGGCGGCAGCGGTGCGTCGGGCCCGAAGAACTCGTCGAACAGCCGGCACAGCAGACGCCAGTAATGCACCCGGTTGGGCGACGCCAACGGCCCGAACACCCCCTGGGGAAGCACAGAGAACAGCGCAGTCTCCGCAGGTGCGACGCTCAAATCGGAACACTCCCCATGCCGTCTGCCGCGGCTGCGGCCAGCGCCGCATTATTCCAGAACAACCGTTCGTCCGGCTCGGTCCACCGAGTTGTCCGAGGTATGGGCAAGGCGCGGCAAAGGTCTGATTTTCAGGCATAACTGCCGGCAGGGAGGATCGGCCGAGCCGGACGATTGCCGAATTCATTATTTCGCATAATGTATATTATGTAAATTCTGAAACAGACTCGTCATGACAGCTTCGTCAACCCTGGGCAACATCGGCCGCATTGCGATCTCTGTCCGGCCGGATGACGGGACGTTCGAAGGACACGGCGGATCGGAGACGATCCTCACAATCGCGGAAAACTTTGGTACCTTCGCAGGCGCCGGCTTCAAACACGGACGTGTCAGGGGGCAAGACTCGCATGGAAGGCGATGGCAATATCGAGTTGGATCAGGCGGGCCGCAGCCTGAAAGCGTCGGCACTGGCGCCTTCGATCACCCTGCCTCAGGGCGGCACGATCAGCGCCGATGGCGGCAGCGTCGAATTCGACGCCGTCACCGGTACCGCAGTCTATCGCCTGCCATTGCCGCTCACGTCGGCGCGGGCGCTCACTCCCGCCTTGATGCTGAGCTACAACCCCGAGCGCGGAAACGGCATCTTCGGTCGCGGTTTCGAGATCGATCTGATGCGGGTGCGTCGGCGGCTGCGGCCTGCGGCGCCCGGCGAAACCGCGCTGGACCGCTACGAGCTTTCGAGCGGCGACGAACTTGTGCCGCGCCACGAAGAAGTGGCGCCCGGCGACTGGCGCCCGGATGTGCAGAACCGTTCGGCCGAGATCGGCGGGGTCACCGTCGAATACCGCGTCACCGCCTATCGCCAGCGTTACGAATCCGGATTCGCCCGGATCGAGCACTGGGTCGCGGCCGATGGCTTCAGCCACTGGCGGATCGTCGATCGTGCGAATACGGTCACGCTCTTCGGCATCGATGGACACGGACGCATCGCCGATCCGGAGCATCCGCAGGACATCGTGGAATGGTGCCTGCAGGAAACGACCGATACGCTGGGCAATCGAATCCGCTACGAGTATCGGCCCGAAGACGATGCCGGAATCCCGCAGACCGCGGGCAACCTCGGCCGCGACCATCGCGCCAACCGCTACATCGACCGGATCCGCTACGGCAACCTTCCCGGCGACGCACAGGGCGAGGAGTTCGCCTTCGCGGTGCTGTTCGATTACGGTCAATACGACCTCGCCGCTCTGGCGCTCGACCCCGATCTGAAACCGACGCAGCCCTGGGCCGTTCGGCCCGACCCTTTCTCGACCTATCGTCCGGGCTTCGAGGTACGGACCTACCGGCGCTGCCGGGCGGTGCTGATGGCCCATACCCTGCCCGCCGAACTGGGTGTGCGGACCTGTCTGGTCGATGCGCTGCATCTGCAATACGCCGACGAAGCCGACGGTTCGCTGCTGATCGCGGCCGGACGCACCGGCTATCGCCTGCTTGACGATGGCCGATACATCACCCGCGAGGTCCCCACCACCCATCTGCGTTACGCGCCGTTCGCGCCTCAGAATCCGCGTCACGGCGAGCTGCGAACGATCGACGCCCCCGGGTTCCCCGGCATGTTCGAAGGTTTGTACCGGCTGGTGGATCTGTACGGCGAGGGGATTCCCGGAGTGCTGTATGCCGATCGGGACACCCGACGCTACTGGCCACCGCTCGGCGGCGGGCGCTACGGCATGCCGGTGTCCCTGCCGGAGATGCCGATCGAATTCGATCCGGCCGACGCCCAGGTGGCGCTGACCGATGTGACCGGCAGCGGAACGCTGGACCTGATGATCTCCGGCAGCGGTCGCGCGGGGTTCTATCCCAATGCCGGGGGCGGGCAATGGCAGACCTACCGCGGTTTCGATCGCTATCCGAACCTGGTCGGAGATCCCGACACCACCCTGGTCGACATCGACGGCGACGGCCTCAGCGACGCCTATGTGCCCTCGACCGGGAGCATCCGCAGTTTTCCCTCGATGGCCGCAGCCGGTTTCGGACCGGCGCGGGCGCCGCAGCCGCCGCCGGGATTCCCGATCAAGGACGCCGACAACGAACGCGGTTTCATCGCGTTCGCGGACGTGTTCGGTGACGGCCTGCCGGCGCGGGTGCAGTTCACCAGCGGTCTGCTGCGCGCGTGGCCCAATCTCGGTCGCGGACGATTCGGCGCGATGGTCGAGCTGGTCGGCGCGCCCACGCTCGACGATGCGCTGCCGGCGCATCGCGTGCTGTTCGCCGCGTTGACCTCCAGCGGCTGCGTGGACATGGTCGCGGTCGGCGATCGCACGGTCTCGATCTACATCAACGCTTGCGGCAATGGATTCGCCGCGCCGATCGAAGTGCCGCTGCCGATCCGGATCGACGACGTCGACCAGGTGTTCTTCGCCGATGTCTTCGGCAACGGCGGCAGTTGTCTGGTGGTCAGCAAGCCCGGGACCACCGCCCGCCACTACTGGTTCGACTTCAGCGGAGTGCAGCGACCGCGGAGGATGATCGGCGCGGACAGCGGCATGGGCCAGATCACCGAGTTCGGTTATCGCAGCTCCACCGACTATTACCTCGCCGCCCGCGCCGACGGCCGCCCCTGGGCGACGCGTCTGCCGCAACCGGTGCAGGTGATGGCCTGGATGACGATCGAGGATCGCATCACCGGGGCGCGACAGCAGCAGGTCTGCGAATACCGCGACGGCTGGTTCGATCCCGACGAGCGCGTGTTCCGGGGCTTCGGCTATACCCAATCGCAGGACTCCCAGACCTTCGAGGACGGTTCCTGGTTGTTTCCCACCGCACGCCGGGCCGCTCTGGCGGTCGTCGACGGCGACCAGACACCGCCGCTGGTCGAACCTGCCCTGGCGCGCACCTGGTACGACACCGGTGCGTTCGTCGATGGCCCTGCCCTCGCCGCCCAGTATGCCCGCGAGTATTACCTCGGCGAACCGCCGTTGGCGCTGCGTCTGGGCCCCAGCGTGTACGAGCTCGGCGACTGGTCGCAGGACCCGCAGGTGCGGCGCCAGGCTGCGCTGGCGCTCTCGCGGGTACGTCTGCATCAGGAGGTCTATGCGGTCGATCCTTCGGGTCGAACAGCCCACTCGCCGCTGCAGGTCCAGCAGAGCAATTATCGTGTCCGTCTGCTGCAACCGCCGCTGGCCGGTCATCCCGCGGTGTTCGCGACCGTGGGCCGCGAAACCGCCAGCACCGTCTACGACCGCAACGGCGGCGATCCGCGCATCGAGCACCAATTCGTGCTGGAAACCGACGTCTACGATCAACCTCTGTTGACCGCATCGGTGGCCTACGGTCGTTCGATGCTGCCTCCCGACGCGCCGCCGCGCCAGCTCGAACTGCTGGCCAGCGCGCAAAGCAGCCGTCCGATCAATCGCGTCGACCGCGAGACCCACCTGATCGGACTCGGCGGCAGTAGCGCGACCCATGAACTCTCCGGACTGCAGCCCGACCGTGGCCGATATCTGTCCTTCGAAGGCTGTCGCGCCCAGGTCGCGGCGGCGCTGGCCAACCCGGTGCCGTTCGGCACTCCCCTGCCCTCCGGCGCACCGGCATCGCGGATCGCCGGCGCCGAACGCACCTACTACTGGAACGCGACACGCGATGCGCCGCTGCCGCTGGGCGAGGTGGTCGATCCGCCCCTGGTCCATCACGGCGAAATGGCCGTGTTCCCGCAGAGTTTCGTCGATGCCGTCTACGATACGTCGGTGGTCACGCCGGAGCTGCTGCGCGAGCGTGGCGGACTGATCTTCGACCCGAGCGACACCACCTGGTGGGCGCCCGGGCTGATCTATCGTTACGCCGGTCCGGAACGGTTGTACGTCGTCGACGCCAGCATCGACCCGTTCTCGGCGGTCACGACCTACGTCTACGATCCCTGTCTGATCGCACCGATCAGGTTGACCGATGCGCTCGGGCAGAGCATCCATGCGACTCTGGATTACCAGACGGCCCGCGTGCGAGCCACCCGCGACCTCAACGGCGTGGTCTCCGAAGTGCTGTTCGATCCGCTCAGCGAGGTCGTCGCCGCCACCACATACGATGCGATGTCGTCCGTCCCCATCGGCAATCAACCGATCTCCGAGTACGTGCGCATGCCGCCGGCGACGACGGCCGAGATCCTGGACGACCCGGCGAAGTACCTGCAGGGTGCCGGCAGTTTCTACAGCTACGACCTGTTCGCGTGGCAACTGCGCGGAGAGCCGCCGAACAGCGTCGAACTGCGCCGGGTGGACTGGTTCCACGATGCGCAGGGACAGCCGGCGCCACCGACCAGGATTCGTCGCCGGGTCGCGTACGTGGATGGCTTCTCGCGCTCGCTGGGCGAACTGTCCGCGACCGATGCGGCCACGCTGGATGCGTCCATGCTGCCGCCGGATGCCGGCGAGATGGTCTGGATCACCTCCTCGCGCAGCGTCTACAACGAACGCGGCGAGCCGGTCCTGCAGTACCTGCCTGCTGTGCAATCTCGCCCGCTGTACGTCAAACCGTCGGGATTGCACTACCGCTATACCTTCGACGCCATCGGCAGGCTGGTCCGCACCGAAACGCCCAAGGGATTCCTGCGGCGGACCGACTACGGGCCCTGGAGTACGGTGGAATGGGACGAGGACGATACCGTGCTGGAGTCGCCCTACTACCGGCGTCACGTCCATGGCGGCGAGCCCCTGCCGCCGCTGGAGCGCGAAGCGCTGGAGCAGGCCGTGGCGTTCGCGAATACCCCGACCACCCAGGTTCTGGATGCGCGCGGCATGCAGATCCAGGTGATCCAGATCAATCGCGACCCGCGACAGCCGGACGAGGAGCACCGACTGGTGTCGACGTTCTGGCCGAATCCGGCGCAGAAGCAGCTGAAGATCGCCGATCCGCGGTTCTACGACCCGGCGCAGCCGGATCACCCCAGCGCCTACAACTTCATCAACATCTACGACATGCGCGGCGAGCCGGTGCGCACAATCGGGGCCGATGCCGGCACCGATCAGCGTCTGGTCGATGCCGTCGGCAGCGACATCGAACGATGGTCGGCGCTGGGGCAGCGGCTCTCCGCCCGATTCGACGTGCTGCATCGCGAAATCGAGCGGCATGTCGTCGAGGACGGTCTCTCCCGACTGGCCGAAGCGTGGACCTACGGCGACGACATCGCCCAGCGCAACGTCGGTCAGGTGGTCCGGGTACGCGACGAATCCGGCGAACGCGAATTCCCGCGCTTCGATCTCAACGGCGATGCCGAACTGAAGACCACGCGCATCCTCGCCGACGCACGCATCCCGGTGGACTGGCAGGACCCGGCGCGGGTGGCGCTGATGCCCGAGATCTGGACCCAGACCTGGCGCCGCAACGCGCTGGGCGAGGTCGAGCAGGAACGCAATGCCGACGGCAGCGAAGTCGATTACGGCAGTCATCTCAACGGCTGGCTGGCGCGCGTGGATCTGCGCCAGCCCGGCGAGACCGCAGCGCTCCCGGCGATGCGTTCGCAGACCTACTCGGCGACAGGATCGCGCCAGACGATGATCCTGGGCAACGGCGTGGTCAGCCGTTTCAGTTACGATCCGGCCACCCTGCGCACGATCGGCATCCGCAGCACCCGAGGTCCGGACGGCGAAATGCTGCAGGATCTGACCTACGTCTACGATCCGGTGGGCAACGTCACCAGCGAATGGGACGGTCTGCATACCGTCGAATTCCGGGACGGCCTGCGCATCGACCCCGTGCGCCGTTTCGGCTACGACGCGGTGTATCGCCTGGTCTCGGCCACCGGCCGCGAAATGGCTCGCGACCAGCCCGAAACCCTGCAGGCCTACCTCCGCGATTACACCTACGACAAGGCCGGCAATCTGATCCGCCTGCGCAGCACCACCGCAGATTCCAGCCAGGGCTTCACCCGGGATTACGCAGTTGCGGACAGGTCCAATCGCTCGGTGCCCGCGGACATGCTCGGCGGCGGCAAGCGGCCCGAGGATTTTTTCGACGCCGCCGGCAACCTGCGATCGCTCGTGCAGCCCGTCCCGGACCCCGAATTGTCCGCACTGGACTACGACTATCGCAATACGCTGGTCGCAGCGACGATGCTGGCGCGCACGGACGGCGAGGACGATCGCGCGCACTTCCTCTACGACGACGGCCGCACTCGCGCGCGCAAACTGGTGCAGCGACGGGTCTCCGCCGGCATCCGCGAGGAGGACACGTTGTACATCGGCAACGTGACCATCGTGCGCGACAGCATGCAGGGCGCCGCTGCGGACGAGGAAACCGTCACCCTGCAAGTGATCGCCGGGCCGCAGTGCGTGCTGGTGACCCGGTGCGTCCGGTCGCTGCCGGAGGGCACGGTCAGCGATCGCACCTGGCGCTACCAACTGGACGATCATCTCGGCTCGGTGGCGCTGGAAGTGGACGAAAGCGCCGCGATCATCACCTACGAGGAGTATTACCCCTACGGCGGAGCCGCGATCATCGGCGGCAGCTCGACGGTGGAAGTCGAGCGCAAACGTTACCGATTCGGCGGCAAGGAGCTGGATCGGGCGACCGGTCTGTATTACTTCGGTCAACGCTATTACGTGCCATGGATGGGACGCTGGCTTACGCCGGATCCGGCGGGACCGGTCGACGGGACCAATCTGTTCCTGTACGCCTACGACAATCCGACGACATTCATCGATCCGACCGGCAACAACGGGATCACGCCCGAGGAGCGCGCCAGCTGGTTGACGCGGGTGGACACCCAATATCGCTATCTCACCCCCTCGGAGTATTTTTCGAACGTGGCCCTGTCCTGGGACGAACATCAGGAAATCCACAAGAATTCGCTGCTGTACGCGGACGAGAGCACGCGCTTCAGCCCGGGCGTCGAGAATCGGATCATCGATGCGTTCCGCTCGGTGGACAGCCTGTTCTTCTTCAACAACCCGGTGCTGGCCGAAGCCTGGGAGGAAGCCAACAGCCGGATCCTCTCCCCCAGCAAGACCCTGGACCTTCGCCACGACTACAGCCTGACCCGTTCGCACCTGAACAACGTCCTCTCCGACGATATTCCGGAACTGGATTTCAGCGATTTCATCAGTCCGTTCGAGACCCACCATTCGCTGCTGAAGTCGCTCCATCCCGAATTGGCCACGACCACCGAGATCATGGCGTTGTCGACCCGGGGCAGCACCTCATCCGGCCTGGTCGGTCAACACGAGGGCTTGTTCCATCTGCTCACTTCCGCGCAGATGGGCAGCCTGTTCGCGACAGAGGTGCCCGCGGTGACCGGCCTGATCAAACGCAGCATCGCGACATCGCTTTCGCTCGACATCACCGACACGACCGCGCTGCAGACCGCCGGCTACGGCTGGCTGGAACTGGAAGACCGCAGCAAGGGCGGAACGGTGAAGCTGTGGTCCTTGAAGAAGCCGGAACCGAAGAAACTCGCAAAACGCAAGAAGACCCAAACGGAACGCGTGAACAAGATCGTCAAACGCAATCGGGACACGACGGTCTTCTCTGCAATCGACAGCGTCAAACTGAAAAAGCTGAGAACCATCTCCAGCAAAGGAAAACTGACATCCACATCGGGAAAGACGACATTCACCTTCAAGTTCAATTGAGTCCGAGCCAGCCCCGCGGCGGGCGCGCGGCGGCGCATTACGTGGGCGAGCCCGAACGTCTTTCCCCTGCACCGCCGACGCATTCCCGCAGTCGCCTTTCGACCCTCGAAACACACCATCCGATTTGAATCCGGCACCCAGTACCGACCCTTTTGTCCAGGAGAATCATCATGTCGTGGAAGTCGTTCGCAGACGGTCGGTACCTCTCGTTCCATGCCAACAATCCGCAGGTCGATCTGTTGACGTTCGACTTCATCGACCCGCGCAACGCATCGAAGATCGATTGGTCCGGCCACGATCGCAGCCAGGCGATGGCTGAATTGATGGCCCTCCAGCGCGTGCATCGTCTGGCCGCGGACCCCGAGACCGCATCGCGCCTGATCGCGCAGGGACTGACGTCCGCGCATGCGATCGCCGCACGTCCCGAAGCCGAATTCGTCTCCCGCCATGCGGACGCGCTGGGCATGGATGCCACCGAGGCGCGCGCCCTGCACCGCCGCGCGGTGGACACCAAGATCAGGACCCGGTTGCTGTGGGCGGCCCTGCACAACAGCGTGGGTTCGCCGCACTTCCATCGCAGCCGCATCTCCAATACCGACGACAGCGTCGCCGACTATCTGTTCTCGGTCCCGAGTTATCAGGACTTCTTCGGCACGCTCGATTATTGCCGGTGCGAGCACTGCGCTTCGATCTTCGGCCCTGCCGCGTATCTGGTCGACATGCTGCGCGTGGTCAGCGCCTATCTGGCGAATCCGGTTTACAACCCCGACATTCCCGACGCCTTCAAGCTCGACAGGCGTCGTCCGGATATCGCCAGGATCGAACTGACCTGCGCGAACACCGGCAATCTGTTGCCGTATCTGCAGGTAGTCAACGAAGTGCTCGTGCGGGCGATCGACGCCTGGCAGCCATCGGCCGACATGTTCCGCACCCTCGCGGCGGAATGCTATCCCTTCGATCTGCCGTTCAATCTGCCCCTGATGCAGGTCCGGACCTACCTCAGGACGCTCGGGCAGCCGCTGTGGCGGATCTATCTGACGATGATGGAGACGCCCTACTCCCTTCCGGACACCCTGCCGTCGGTCGAGCAGGTCGCGCTCGAAGGGCTTGCGCTGTCGCCGCAGCAGACCACGCTGGTCGTCACGCCGCTGACATCGGCGGATGCGTTGGGCAGGATGTATGGCATCGACAGCGGCCGGCTGCTCACCTTCCAGGCCACCGGAACGGTGCAGGCGCAGGCCGGTTCCGCCACCGTGTCCGGGACGGGCACGAATTTCCGCAGCGAGCTGCGGATCGGCGACATGGTCCAGATCGGCGCCCAGAAGCGCATCGTCGAGGCGATCGATTCGGATACCGGTCTGCGAGTGACCGCCGCCTTCGCGGTGGCCGCGAGCGGCGCGATGACCGTGTTCCCGTCGCAGGACCTGTCGATCACGGTGAACTTCACCACCCGGACCGGGCTCGCCTATGCCGAACTCGTCGACCTGCTGGATCAGCACCTGACCGAGGAGGAGCGCGCCGCGGGGCTGGCCGACGGTCTGTTCATCAACAGCGGCAATCCGGCCGGACAGTCGCTGCGCCTCGTCACCGACCGGTCCGATCCGGACAATCCGATCAGCCTCATCGCGCATCAGGGGCTGCCCTCGCTCGATCGGCTCAATCGCTTCATCCGCCTCGCCGCCATCAGCGGGTTGTCCTATCCCGAACTCGACTGGGCGATCCGGACCACGACGCCAGGCCGCATCGAGGCCCAAACGCTGCAGAACCTCGGCCAGGTGACGCTGCTCGCACGTCGTTACGGCGTGGGCATCGACGAGATCGCCGCGCTGTTCGGCGACATGAAGACCATCGGCGTCGGCAGCTCGGCGCGTCCGGTGGATCTGTTCGACCGCGTGTACAACAGCCCCGGCCTGCTCGGCGTGCAGCCCGGTATCGAGCCGCCGTTCGTGGCCCGCGGCACGGTCGCGATCGTCCAGAACAGCGCCCAGGTCGTCGGCACCGGCACCGACCTGGCGGCGCAGGTCGCGACGGGCATGCGGGTGCGGATCGAAGGTCAGCTGCGGGTCGTCGCCAGCGTCGACCCGGCGACCCAGACTTTCACCGTCGGCGATGCCTTCACCGTACCGAGCGCGACGGGCCGGCCGATGATCGTCTATCCGGGCGTCGGCACCGGCGACGATGCGATTCCGGTCTATCACCCTTCCTACGCCGGCAATCCGCTCTACACCGACCCGGTGCTGGACTGGTATGTCGATTCCAACATCGATGCGCGGCCGGAGACCCGCGGCAGACTGGTCGCGGCGCTCAACGTCAGCGACGACGATGTCACCCGCATCGGCCGTCAGGCACTGGCGGCGCTGGGCATCGAAAACGGCATCCTGCCGTTGACCGTCCCGAATCTTTCCCTGCTCTACAGTTACGCCAGGATGGCCTCGCTGGTCGGCTTGCCGGTCCGCAGCTACCTGGAATTGCTGGATCTGCGCGGTACGGCGAGGATCGCCGACCTGCAGACCGCCATGGCGGTCGCCGAAGACGCGGACTGGCTGCGTCGCAGCGGAATCGACCCGTTCGCCCTGCAGTACGCGCTGCAGGGCGAATCCAGCGACCGCTTCGATCGCACCGTCGCGAGGGAACGCATCATCACCTTCCTGCAGAGCGTCTGGGCCATGGCCGGCAACTGGCTGGTCCGCCCCGGCAGTTTCGTTTCCGAACGGATCGATGCCGAGACCTCGGCGCGTTACCTCGACAGCCTGACCGAGACGGGATTCGTCAACGTCAACGGCGTCGTCATGCGCGCGCCGGTCGCCTTCGCGGACGTGTCGTTCGTCCAGCCTCTCCGGGAAACCTCCTTCATCACTCCGATCATCGACCCGGAGCACTCGGTCTCGGCCTACAACGCGCTGATCGCAGCGCGGATTCTCGACGACCATGGAGTCCTCTCGGCCGATTTCACCGCCGAAACGCCGCTGGATTTCCTGTTCCCCGAGGACCCGAACCGAGACGCGATGATCCCGGAGGTCCGCGGCATCCTGCTG
>JBIJBH010000277.1:0-5462 GCA_044345315.1 Lysobacteraceae bacterium | reverse complement strand
ACACCGGGAAGGAGACGATGATCAGCACGTTGGTGCACAGCGAGGTCCAGGTGAAGACCGGCATCTTCATCAGGGTCATGCCCGGCGCGCGCATCTTGATGATGGTCACGAACAGATTGACCCCGGACAACAATGTCCCGACGCCTGCGATCTGCAGCGCCCATATGTAGTAATCGACGCCTGTCGTGGGACTGAAGGCGATCCCCGACAACGGCGGCATCGCCAGCCAGCCGGTCGCGGCGAACTCGCCGAAAAACAGCGACAGCATCACCAGGACCGCGCCGCTGGCGGTCATCCAGAAGCTGAAATTGTTCAGGAACGGGAACGCGACGTCGCGCGCGCCGATCTGCAGCGGCACCAGATAGTTCATCAACCCGGTGATCAGCGGCATGGCCACAAAGAAGATCATGATCACGCCGTGGGCGGTGAAGATCTGGTCGTAGTGGTGCGGCGGCAGATAGCCGAGGTTGTCGCCGAAGGCGATGGCCTGCTGCAGCCGCATCATCAGCGCGTCGGCGAAGCCGCGCATCAGCATCACCAGACCCAGCACCATGTACATGATGCCGATCTTCTTGTGGTCGATGCTGGTGAACCACTCCTTCCACAGGTAGCCCCACAACCGATACCGGGTGATCGCACCGACCAGCAGGAGACCGCCGATGACGGTGCCGATGAAGGTGGCCAGCACGATCTTGTCGTGCAGCATGGGGATGGCCGACCACGACATGCGTCCGAAGATCGGCGAATGTTCGACTGCGGCGGTTTCGAGAGACATCGTGAGCGTCCGGAATACGGGAACGTGGTCGGGTGGGGCGATGCGATGCAGTGCGTACGGCTCAGGGCGCGGACCGGACGCCGACGATCAGATCGTCGAGCGGCCCGCGCGCCAGCGGCGCTTCGCAGACCTCGGCGGAGACGTAGACACCGCGACGCGGATCGCCGCGACGCGGCATCGCCAGACGGTCGAGACCGTCCAGACCCAGGCCGCCGCCGGCGTCGATCGCCATCATCTGGTTCATGCACAGCCGACGCGTGTCGACGCAGCGGTTGACCACCGCATCGAACAGCCCGCGTTCGACCTGCGAATAGCGGCGCACGGGCTCGCGCTTGCTCGGTTTTTCCAGTTCGAGATAGGTCTCGCGTCCGAGCTGCGCGCCGCTGGCGCGCTGTTCGTTCACCCAGCGCTCGAAGTCGCGCTCCGACAGCCCGCGGAAGCGGAAACGCATGTGCGAGAAGCCCGCACCGCTGTAATTCGCCGAAAAGCCCTCGTACTCGCCGGGCACATTGATGACCGCATGCAGCTTGGACTCCATGCCGGGCATGCCGTAGATCATGCCGGCCAGCGCCGGCACGTAGAACGTGTTCATCACCGAAGACGACGTGATCCGGAAGCGCACCGGCCGGTCGACCGGCAGCGCCAGCTCGTTCACCGTCGCCACGTTCTGCTCGGGATAGATGAACAGCCACTTCCAGTCGAGCGCGACGACCTGCACTTCCAGGTGCTCCATGCCCTTGGGCACCGGTCGACCCTCGGCGATCCGGTCCAGCGGACGGTACGGATCGAGCAGGTGGGTACTGATCCAGGTCACCGCGCCCAGCGCGATGATGATGAGCAGCGGCACGCCCCAGATCACCAGCTCCAGCTGGGTGGAATGGTCCCAGTCGGGGGTGTAACGTGCCTGGGTGTTGGACGCGCGGTAGCGCCACGCGAACCAGAACGTGAGCGCGATCACCGGCACGATCACGATCAGCATCAGCAGAGTGGCGACCACGATCAGGTCACCCTGCCGGGCCGCGACATCGCCCGGAGGATTCAGGACCAGCAGGTCGCAGCCCGAGAGCAGCGCAGCCGACAGGATCAGCACCGCGCCCCGCAGCCATCCGCTTGCATTGCGCATGGGAGGAATCCGTACTTCGATTGACCTGGATCAATATAGAAACCGGCCCGGACTGCCACCATTGGACGTTTTGTCCTATGGTTGCGCAGGCCTCGTTTCGTCAGGCTATGCCGGTCACATCGGATACCGACCACTCCGCCCATGAACGCGACCACCGGCCAGACCGCCTCCGCGCACGACCACGGCACCAAGGCCCACCCGGACGTCGCCCCCGGCGAGATCGCGGTGGGCGTGGTGATCGGGCGGGCCTCGGAATACTTCGACTTCTTCGTCTACGGCATCGCCTCGGCGCTGGTGTTCCCGGCGGTGTTCTTCCCGTTCCTCCCGCCGCTGGAAGGCACGCTCTACGCCTTCGCGATCTTTGCCCTCGCCTTCGTCGCCCGGCCGTTCGGCACCGTGCTGTCGATGAAGATCCAGAATCGCTGGGGCCGCGGCGTGAAACTGACCGCGGCCCTGTTCCTGCTCGGCACCGCGACCGCCGGCATCGCCTTCCTGCCCGGATATTCGGTCCTCGGCGAAGTCTCGATCGCGCTCCTCGCGTTCTTCCGGATCCTGCAGGGGCTGGCGCTCGGCGGCTCCTGGGACGGGCTGCCGTCGCTGCTCGCCCTGAACACGCCGAAGCAGCGCCGCGGCTGGTACGCGATGCTCGGCCAGCTCGGCGCACCGGTCGGATTCATCGTCGCCGCGGGTGTGTTCGCGTTCCTGTACACCAGTCTGTCGCAGGACGATTTCCTCGCCTGGGGCTGGCGCTATCCCTTCTACGTCGCGTTCGCGATCAATGTGGTCGCGCTGTTCGCGCGCCTGCGCATCGTGGTCGCCGACGAGTATCAGGACAAGATGCATGAGCTCGACCTGGAGCCCTCGCCGCTGCGCGAGCTGATGCGCGCCAAGGGCCAGCACGTGATCATCGGCGCCTTCGCCGCGCTCGCGAGCTACGCGCTGTTCCACATCGTCACGATTTTTCCGCTGTCGTGGATCCATCTGTACTCCGAGCAGTCGATCGCCGGCTTCCTGTCCATCCAGATACTCGGCGGATTCATCGCGATCCCTTCGACGATCGCCTCCGGCCTGATCGCAGACCGCATCGGTCGCGCCCGCACCCTCGGCGCGCTTGCGGTCGCGATCGCGATGTTCAGCGGCTTCGCGCCCACGCTGATGGAAGCGGGCCAGGTCGGCCAGGCGGCATTCGTGCTCATCGGGTTCGTGCTGCTGGGTCTGTCCTACGGGCAGGCGGCGGGCGCCGTCACCGCCAATTTCGGCCGCCGCTACCGCTACACCGGCGCCGCGCTGACCGCCGACCTCGCCTGGATCATCGGCGCCGCCTTCGCGCCGCTGGTGGCGCTGGGCCTCTGCGCGTACTTCGGATTCGCATGGCTGGGCGTGTATCTGCTGTCGGGCGCGATCGGGACCCTCGCCGCACTCGCCATCAACCGCGCGCGCAAATTCGAAAGCTGAGCCGCCGCTCGCCGCCGCGCCGCGTGCGCGGCGTCCGCATCCCATCGATGCGATGGTGACCCGGGCAGACGATGAGGTCGCTTCTCGGGTGTGGCCGAGGCCCGGCGACGAGCACGTTCTACCGGGATCGGCGCGCTGGCGCCGATGACCTTGCCCGCGGGCCGCGGTGCCGACCAGGAGAGCGGAAGATGATCAAGCATGCGTCATGGGCCCACGGCAACGCCGTGGTGACGGAACTGCCGAGCGGGCTGCTGGTCCGCCACTGGGGCGGCGGCACCGAACTGCAGTTCACCTTCGCCGCCAACCAGAACCCGCCCGAAGCCTGGTGCCACATCCCGATTCCGACTCCGGTCATCGTCAACGACGTGCGCATGAAAGTGCGCAGACTGTTCCTGCTCTACCGCACCGGCCAGCACGCCGCGATCGACAGCGTGCACGTCTTCGACGGCCCGCACCGGATCCACATGGAAGACTTCAGGCCCGGCGGCGGCGGCAACGGCCCGCGCCGCGCCGGCAATCACTCGACCGGCATCGACCCGACCAACGTCATCACCCTGGGCGCGGATCGCGAGGTCCTGTGGGGCCTGTCGATCGCCTTCCGGATCGTCCCGGTCGCGATCACGATCTCCTCGCCCCCGGTCGACCCCGAAGGCACCGTGCTGATCACCTCCGCAGGGGCGGATTTCTTCTGAGCGTTCGCGGCCACGCGGCCATGCGTCTATGCATGCGATGGGCGCTTCGGCGCCCGTTTCTTTCGTAGGGCGTATATGGACTCCTCCCTGTTGCCAAGCGCTTTTGTGGACCCGAGGTGAGGTTGCGAGCGTATATCCGGCCTGTGGATGAAGCCTTGGGCTTCTGGCCATGATGGAGCAGTCGCGTGCGGGGGCCTCTATGCATAACCGGCCTTGAAGGGCCAGCGCCCTACTCAGGCTCTTCCCGCACTGGTCTTCCCAAGGGTCGCCATCGGCGATCGGCAAACTCGGTGATGGGGTGTCGCGGTTTCAGCTGGTACGGTAGCGCTGTTCGGTGGTCAGGATCGCCCAGACGATGCGGGCGGTCTTGTTGGCCTGGGCGACGATGGCGATGTTGCGGTGCCGTCGCGTGGCGAGGCTCATCAGCCATCGACTGCGATCGTCGGGTTTATCGGCGGCGGTGCGCAGGACGCTGCGTGCACCGTGGACGAGCAGGCCGCGCAAATAGCTGTCGCCGCCCTTGTGTATCCCGAGCAGCCGGGTCTTGCCGCCACTCGAATGTTGTCGTGGGACCAGGCCGAGGAAGGCGGCCATCTGCCGGCCGTTACGGAACTGCCTGGCATCGCCGACAGTGGCCAGCAGTGCGCTGGCGGTGATCGGGCCAACGCCGGGTACTTCCAGGAGGCGTCGGCCATCGACATCCAGTCGGACCTGTCGTTCGATCCGCTCGGTCAACGTATCGATGCTCGCCTGCAAGAGTCTGAGTTCTTCGTACAGATCGGATAGCAACTCGCGGAATTCGAAGCTCAATCCGTTGTCGGCGTCTTCCAGCAATTCGGGAATTTCCCTGCGCAGCTTGCCGGGCCCTTGCGCGATGGCAATGCCGTATTCGGCGAGCAGGCCGCGGATCTGGTTGATCAATGCGGTGCGATGCTTCATTCGCAACTGGCGGACACGATGCAGCGCCTGCCGATCCTGCTGGGCGACGGTTTTGACCGGAACCCGCGGAATCTCCGGGCGCGCCATCGCTGCGCAGATCGCCGCGGCATCGTTGGCGTCGTTCTTCTGGCCGAGGACGAAAGGCTTGACGTACTGCGGCGGGAGCAACTGAACCTGGTGACCGAGCGCCTGCAACTTCCTCCCCCAATCATGGGCACTGGCACAGGCTTCCATGCCGATCTCGCAGGATGGCAGATCGCGGAAGAAAGGCAACAGCTGAGCACGTTTGAAGGGCTTGCGCAGGACCGGCTTGCCGGCGCGGTCGACGGCATGGACCTGGATGACGTTTTTTGCCAGATCAAGGGCGATACGGGTAATCTGCATGGCGGACTCCTCCTGCTTCGTGACTGGTGGTTCAACGTCCTTCCAGTCTGGCACCTAGATGCCGAAGAAGTGGGAGGAGTCCATTCCATTGCAT
>JBIJBH010000276.1:0-5465 GCA_044345315.1 Lysobacteraceae bacterium | reverse complement strand
GCGCCGCTTGACCAGACCACCAGTCTGGCGCTGCGCGACGCACGAACCCCAGCCAGTCTCTGCTGCGCAACGCGGGGCATCCGGGGATTCCAAACAGGCTCTCAGGCCGCATCGCGCCAGCGGACCGGCCGATCGACGACCGACCGCGGCGGAATTTCGGCGAGGGTCTCTCCGCGATGCGACAACAGCCGCAGCGTGCCGTCCGTTTTCTCGACGCAGGCGGTGAGGCTTTCGACCCGATCGCCGTCGCTGGACAGGCTCATGCCGCCGCCTCGTTCGCCTGCAGATAACGGCGGCGTTTCCGCGGCTGGATGCGCTGCAGATCGACTTCGATCAGGCCGTCGATGCTGTCGCTGAAGGCCGGATCGACGCCGAAGGCGAGGAAGCGTGCGCCGCCGGGTTCGCACAGCTCGGTGTACTGCTTGTACAGCACCGGCACCGTCGCGCCGTGCGCGGCGAGATTGGCCTTGAGCACGCGGAACGCGGTGTCGGCGTCCACGCCGCCGAAGTCCGGCGGCGCGGCGAAGAAACGGAACGGCCGCAGCGATGCCGCCAGCGCCCCGTCCTCGCCGCTGTCGGCGCCGTGATAGCGCGAGTAATAGGCGACGAGCTGCTCGCGCGCGGCCTGCGGCAGCGCCGCGCTGATCGAGACCGCGCCGAACAGATATCGCACCTGCGGATGCCGGCGCAGATACGCGCCGATGCCCTGCCACAGATAGTCCAGGCTGCGGCTGCCCCAGTAGTCGGGCACCACGAAACTCCGTCCCAGCTCCAACCCCTGCGCGATCCGCGGCAGCGCCGCGTCGCGGTAGCGGAACAGCGATGCGGTATAGAGCCCCGAGAGTCCGCGCCGCGCCAGCGCCTGCGCGCCGCGCATCACCCGGTAGGCGCCCGCGACCCGGCCGGCGGCGGCGTCCCAGACCAGGATGTGCTCGTAGCACGGATCGAAGGCGTCCAGATCCAGCGCCCTGCCGGTGCCTTCGCCGACTTCGCGGAAGGTCAGTTCGCGCAGCCGCCCGATCTCGTGCAGCAGCGGCGAGTCCTCGTCGAGGCGCGCGAGCCGGATCTCCTTGCCGTCGTCGGTGCGCCCCAGCAGCTCGGTCTGCGCCACCGCCATCACCAGCGCGGGATGTTCGACCGGCGCCGCCAGCGGCTGCGGACCGCGGTCCGCGCCGCGCGCACGGCCGAGCCGGTAGACCGCGTCGCGCACCCGCTGCAGCGCCCGCGCCGGATCCTCGTCCGGATCGAGCCGCAGCGGCGGTCCGACATGCAGGCGCAGCGGGCGCCGGCGGCTGGCGAACATTTCCCGCGCCAGCAACAGCGTGCCGATCGGCCGATACACGGCCGACGCACCATAGAACAACGGCGAATTGCGCGCCGCGATCCGCACCGGCAACACCGGCGCGTCGGTGCGCCGCGCGAAACGCACGAAGCCCGGACGCCAGCGGCCGTCGCGCACCCCGCGCAGGCCCAGCCGCGACACCTCGCCGGCCGGGAACACGATCACGCAGCTTTCCGCCTCCAGCGCGGCCTCGATCGCGCGCAGACTGTGCGCGCCGGCGCGTCCGCCGAGGACCCGCACCGGCAGCAGCAGACCGGACATCGGTTCGAGCTGCATCAGCAGATCGTTGGCGACGATCTTCACGTCCCGGCGCACGCGGCCGACCGCATGCAGCAGGGCCAGCGCATCCAGCGCGCCGGCCGGATGGTTGGCCACGATCAGCAGCCGCCCGTCGGCCGGGATCGCGGCGAGATCGGCGGCGTCGATGCGGTACGCCAGACCCAGATGCGCGACCGCGGCGTCGAGGAACTCGAAATCGCGCAGCCCGGCATGGCGGGCGAGGAAGTCCTCGATCTCGCTGAGCCGCGACCAGCGCCCGAAACCGCGCAGGAGGGCGCGGCCGAGCCCGGCGCGGGGGCCGGCGAACCAGTGCGGATAACGGTCGCGGAGCTGGCGTTCGAGCGCTTGCATCGGCGTGTCGGCGTCGGCGATCGGCCCAGGGCCGGAATGGCCGCCAGCCTGGGGCCGATTCAAGACAGCGCCGTGGCATCGCGGCGTCGGCCGGATGACAGCCGCCGGCCCGCCCACGGCCGGCCTGAATGCGGTACAACTCGCACCGGCGGTCATGCAAACGCCGCCCCCGGCGTGTATGATGCGCGCCCATCTTTTCATCCCGATCAAGGGATATAAGCCCGCTGGACCCGGTCCGACTGGCCTCGTCCCGCCCGATCCCACCCAAGGAAACCTCGTCGATGTCCAGCTATCTCTTCACCTCCGAATCGGTGTCCGAAGGCCATCCGGACAAGATGGCCGACCAGATCTCCGATGCCGTCCTCGACGCCATCCTGCGTCAGGACAAGCGCGCGCGCGTGGCCTGCGAGACGCTGGTGAAGACCGGCGCGGCGATCGTCGCCGGCGAAGTCACCACCTCGGCCTGGGTCGACATCGAAGCGCTGGCCCGCGACGTCATCAATCAGATCGGCTACGACAATTCCGACGTCGGCTTCGACGGCCACACCTGCGCGATCATCAACATGCTCGGCAAGCAGTCGCCGGACATCGCCGCGGGCGTCGACGGCACCAACAAGAAGGCCAAGGCTCCCGAGGAACAGGGCGCCGGCGACCAGGGCCTGATGTTCGGCTACGCCTGCAACGAGGCGCCGGAATTCATGCCGGCCCCGATCTTCTACTCGCATCGCCTCGTCGAACAGCAGGCCAAGGTGCGCAAGCAGAAGAAGTCGCCGCTGCCGTGGCTGCGCCCCGACGCCAAGTCGCAGGTCACCCTGCGCTACGACGCCGACCACAAGGTCGTCGGCCTCGACGCCGTGGTGCTGTCGACCCAGCACGATCCGGGCATCAAGCACAAGGATCTGGTCGAGGGCGTGCGCGAGTACATCCTGCGCCCGGTACTGCCGAAGAAGTGGCTCGACGCGCTGCCGAAGAACAAGGTGCACATCAACCCGACCGGCATCTTCGTGATCGGCGGCCCGGTCGGCGACTGCGGCCTGACCGGCCGCAAGATCATCGTCGACACCTACGGCGGCATGGCCCGTCACGGCGGCGGCGCGTTCTCGGGCAAGGACCCGTCGAAGGTCGACCGCTCGGCCGCCTACGCCGCGCGCTACGTCGCCAAGAACATCGTCGCCGCCGGACTGGCCGACAAGTGCGAAGTGCAGGTCAGCTACGCCATCGGCGTGGCCGAACCGACCAGCATCTCGGTCACCACCTTCGGCACCGGCAGGATCCCGGACGCGCAGATCGAGAAGCTGATCCGCGCCCACTTCGACCTGCGCCCCTACGGCATCGTCAAGATGCTCGACCTGATCCACCCGATCTACCAGGACACCGCCGCCTACGGCCACTTCGGCCGCAAGCCCTACGAAGTCGCCTACGAAGGCGCCGACGGCAAGACCGTGAAGGCCACCGCCTTCTCGTGGGAGAAGACCGACAAGGCCGAAGAACTGCGCAAGGCCGCCGGCCTGAAGTGATCGACCCGCGACAGGATCGGAACACGCGAAGGGCGCCGCAGGGCGCCCTTCGTCGTATGCGGACCTCGCTGCGCAGGCAGCGACGACGCCCTCAGCGGAACGTCCACACGATCGCCGCGGTCAGCAGCAGCAGAAGCACCGACAGCACGCGATAGTTCTGCCACCACGGCAGCGCGGCCAGCGCGCGGGTTTCCTCGCGGTAGAACGCCGGGGTCCACAGCATCGCCCGCACCTGTTCGGTCGCCGGCGCCGCGGTCGCGGCGCTCACCGCCACCAGCACCGCCGCGCTGACCACGAACAGCAGCGGCGCGACCAGCAGGAAATGCAGGCCCAGCGGTTCGGCCGCCAGCACGTTGGCCCAGAACAGCGCGGCGCCGCCGCCGAGCCCGGCGACGATAGCCGCGAACGCGCCCTTCGCGTTCGCGCCCGACCAGAACAGGCCGAACAGGAACAGTGCGCACACCGGCGGCACCGCATAGGCCAGCACCGCCTGCAGGTACTGCCACAGCGATTCGAAACGCTCGATCTGCGGCGCCCACGCGACCGCCAGCAGCATGAACACGATCGTGGTGATGCGTCCGGCGCGCACCAGGGTGGCGCTGTCGGCCTGCGGCATGCGCGGGCGCACGAAATCCATGGTCACCAGCGTCGCCGCGGAATTGAAGGTGCTCGCGATCGAGGACATGATCGCGGCGAAGAAGCCGGCGATCACGATGCCGACCAGCCCGGCCGGCAGCAGGTCGAAGATCAGCGTCGGGTACACCATGTCGGGCTTCTCCAGCTGCGGATACAGCAGGATCGCGGCGGTGCCCGGCAGCACCATCACGTACAGCACCGGCAGCTTGAGCAGACCCGCGAACAGCGCGCCCCAGCGGCCGTGGCGCTCGTCCTTCGCCGACAGCACGCGCTGGACCATGAACTGGTTGGTGCACCAGAAATAGAACCCGAGCAGCGGCACGCCCAGCACCAGCCCCAGCCACGGCACGCCGGGGTCGTCGAGCGGACGGATCAGCGACAGCTTGGCCGGATCGACCGCGGCCATCACCGCATCCCAGCCGCCGGCACGATCGAAGGCGAAGAACGCGATGAACACCGACGCGGTCAGCAGGATCACCGCCTGCACCGTCTCGGTGTAGATCACCGCGCGCAACCCGCCGGCGATGGTGTAGATGCCCGCCGACAGCGCCAGCACCGCCACGATCTGCCACAGCGGCCATTCCGGCAGGATCAGCTTGAGCATGATCGCGCCGCCGTACAGCGTGCCCGCGGTATCGACCACGATGTTGAGGAAGATGGTGAGCGCCGAGAAATACGTGCGCGAACGCCGGTCGTAGCGGCGTTCCAGATACTCCGGCAGCGTGTACACCTGCGAGCGCAGCAGGAACGGCAGGAAGAACACGCAGAAGAAGGCGAGCACCACGGTCGCCATCCACTCGTAGTTGTAGACCGAAATGCCGGTGCCGTAGGCCGCGCCGGCAAGGCCGATCAACGTGGTCGAGGAAATGTTCGACGCCAGCAATGCGAGACCGATCACCGGCCAGGTCATCTCGCGCGAGGCGAGGAAGTAGTCCTCGGCGGAGGCGCGACGCTTCGACACGAACAGGCCCAGCGCGATGATGCCGAGGGCGTAGAGCGCGATCACGGCCAGATCGATGCCGGCGAGTCGCACAGTGAGATCGGCCATGGAACGCTCCGCGGAAATCGAGGCCCTGAAGTGCCGGAGGGCCCGACCGGCACGCCGATACTGCGTCAATGCAATCGATTGTGCATGCTGCGATGCAGCACGAATTCACCCCGGCGTCCGATGCGCCCGACACGAAGATCGATCCATGCTGCAAAGCAATAAGCGGCAATAATCCCTTGTTTTTCCATGATATACAGATCTTGACGCGGAGAACCGGCAAGCCATCTGGACATGCGAAGGTCGCGAACGGATTTTCGAATCAACTTGCAATCGATTGCGTAAACGGATATGA
>JBIJBH010000275.1:0-5478 GCA_044345315.1 Lysobacteraceae bacterium | reverse complement strand
GCTGCAGATGGACATCAAGATCCAGGGCATCACCGAGGAGATCATGAAGGTCGCGCTGGCCCAGGCCAAGACCGGCCGTCTGCACATCCTCGGCGAGATGGCGAAGGCGCTCACCGCGCCGCGCGCCGAGCTCAGCGAGTACGCGCCGCGCCTGCTGACCATGAAGATCCATCCGGACAAGATCCGCGAAGTGATCGGCAAGGGCGGCGCCACGATCCAGGGCATCACCAAGGAAACCGGCACCCAGATCGACATCCAGGACGACGGCACCATCGTCATCGCCTCGGTCAACGCCGCCGCCGCCCAGGCCGCGAAGGCGCGCATCGACCAGATCGTCTCCGACGTTGAGCCGGGCCGCATCTACGAAGGCAAGGTCGCGAAGATCATGGACTTCGGCGCGTTCGTCACCATCCTGCCGGGCAAGGACGGTCTGGTCCACGTCTCGCAGATCTCGAACGAGCGCGTGGAGCGGGTCGGCGACAAGCTGAAGGAAGGCGACGTGGTCAAGGTCAAGGTGCTGGAAGTCGACAAGCAGGGCCGCATCCGCCTGTCGATGAAGGCCGTGGCCGAAGGCGAAGGTCTGGCCGAGTGATCCGAGCGGCCGGTCCGAACGACCGGTCCTGACGACGAATCAGGCCCGCCTCGCGCTGTCACCGATGCCCGCCGTGCGAACGGCGGGCATCGTCGTTTCGGGATCGTGAACGCGGCCATCCGCGCTTCTGCGTGCGCATCCGCGCTGGGCGATAATCGAAACATGCGCCGCACACTTCCCCCATGCCTGCCGCTGCTGCTCGTCTGCGCGATACCGCTGCGCGCGACCGCACAGTCCCCTGCCGAAGCGACCGAGCCGTCCGCGGCCGACACCCTCGATACCGTGCGCGTGGTCGGCGCGCCGCGTCCGCTGGCGGCGTTGCCCGGTTCGGCCGCGGTGCTCGATCGCGCCGCGCTGCGCGACGGCCAGCGCGAAGTGAATCTGTCCGAAGCGCTGCAGCGCGTGCCGGGGTTCACCGCGCTGGATCGCGGCAACTACGCACAGGACCTGCAGATCCAGTCGCGCGGCTTCGGCGCGCGTTCGACCTTCGGCATCCGCGGCATCCGTCTGGTGGTCGACGGCATTCCCTCCAGCGCCGCCGACGGCCAGGGCCAGGCCGCGGCGTTTCCGCTGTCCTCGCTCGATCGCATCGAAGTGCTGCGCGGCCCGCTGGCGCTGCAGTACGGCAACGCCTCCGGCGGCGCGATCGTCGGCGAGAGCGTGCTGGATGCGCCGCCGGGCGTCGAATTCGAAGGCTGGGCCGGCAGTCACGGCAGTCGCCGCATCGGTGCGCGCATCGACGGCGGCGACGCGGGCGACGCCTGGCGCTGGCGCGGCGCGCTGTCGAGTTTCGCCACCGACGGCGCGCGTCCGCACAGCGCCGCGCGTCGGCATCAGTTCAACGCCATCGCCGAATGGTCGGATCGTCCCGAACGACGTCTGCGCCTGGTCGCGAACGGCCTGCGTCTGCCGCAGGCGCAGGATCCGCTCGGGCTGACCCGCGAGGCCTTCGATCGCGATCCCGACGGCACCGATCCGGTCGCGCAGCGTTTCGACACGCGCAAGACCGTGCGCGAGGATCAGCTCGGCATCGACTGGCGCAGCGCGCCCGCGAACGGGCCGGAATGGCGGATCGCCGCATATCGCACCGCGCGCGAGGTCGAGCAGTTCCTGTCGGTGCCGCCGACCGTGCAGACCGCCGCGAGCAGCGCCGGCGGCGTGATCGACCTGCGTCGCGACAGCGGCGGCGTCGATGCCGGGCTGCGCTGGCGCGGCGAACGCAGTGGATTCGGGGTCGGCATCGAGGCGGCGCGGCTGGAGGAAGTCCGTCGCGGCTACGAGAATTACGTCGGCAGCGTCGCGACACCGACGCTCGGCGTGCGCGGACGGCTGCGTCGCGACGAGCGCAACCGGATGGATGCCGTCGATGTCCACGCCACCGGCGATCTGTCCTTCGCCGGGCACTGGACCGCATTGCTCGGCGTGCGCCGATCGTGGCTGCGCATCGACAGTCGCGATCGCTTCCTCGCCAACGGCGACGACAGCGGCGATCGGCGCGATGCGCGCAGCGCGTGGTCGCTGGGCGCGGTGCGCGCGTTCGCGCGCGGCGAAGTGTTCGCCAGCGTCGGCGAAGGCTTCGAAACGCCGACCCTCAACGAACAGGCTTATCGCCCGGACGGCAGCGTCGGACTCAATCGCGATCTCGAACCCGCGCGCACCCGCGCACTGGAACTCGGCGCGCGCTGGCGCGGTGCGCGCCATCAGGCGTCGTTCGCGCTGTATCGCGTCGACGGCCGCGACGAGATCGTGCCCGCGCTCAATCGCGGCGGTCGCGCCAGCTTCGCCAACGCCGGCGCGACGCGTCGCGAAGGCGCGGAGCTGGGCCTCTCCGGCGACATCGATGCGCGCTGGCGCTACGCGCTCGCCGCGAGCTGGACCGACGCGCGTTTCGTCGAGGATTTCGTCTTCGTGTCCCAGGGCGAAACCCGTCGCGTCGCCGCCGGCAACCGCATGCCCGGCATCCCGCGCGGCGATCTGTTCGCCGAACTGCAGTGGCGCAGCGGCGATGCCCGATGGTCCGCCGCGCTGGAATCGCGCGCGCTCGGCGCGATCGCCGTCGACGACCGCAACAGCGACGGCGCCGCCGGTCACGCCCGCTTCGCGCTGCGCGCGACCTGGCGCGCGAAGACCTCCGGCTGGCACGCCTTCGCCCGCGTCGACAACCTGTTCGACCGCGATGCGGCGGGTTCGGTGATCGTCAACGAAGCCAACGGTCGTTTCTTCGAACCGGCGGCCGGACGTGCGTACAGCGTCGGCTTCGGCTGGAGCGATTGAAAGATTCGATTGCACCGCCGTTGACGCGTTTCTGCGGCCCCGATAACGTCGCTTGCGCTACGGAAGCCCGACTGCGCTGATCCAGCACCATACCGTCCGCAACGAGACCCGGACCACGACCCTGACCTACCGCTACGACGCCGAGGGCCGGCCCGAAGCAAGCACCGATGCGCTCGGTCGCGAGACCACCTATGGCCTCGATGCGCTCGACCGGGTGCTCGCCACGGCGCAGAACGCGACCGCGCCGACCACGGCCAGCGACCGTGCGACGATCGGCAGCCTGTACGACGCACTGGACCGTCCGACGTCCGTCACCGACCCCAACAACCTCGTCACCGCCTACGAACGCGACGCCTTCGGCGACCTGTTGCAACTGCAGAGCCCGGATACCGGCGTCTCCACTGCGACCTACGACAGCGCCGGCAACCTGCGCCAGAGTGTCGACGCCGACGGTCGCCAGCGCCTGCAGAGCCACGACGCGCTGAATCGGGTGACGGCGGTGAGCTACCCGCAGGACACGACGCTCAACGAGACTTACCTCTTCGACAGCGCCCAGGCCGACTGCCCGGCGGACGAGGCCTTCCTCGTCGGCCGCCTCGCGAGAATGACCGAGGGCAGCGGCAGCACCACGTATTGCTACAACCGCTTCGGCGATCTGGTGCGCAAGGTCCAGCGCACCCAGGGCAAGACCTTCGTCCTGCGTTGGCAGTACGCGGCGAACGGACGGCTGCAGTCGATGACCTATCCTGACGGCAGCGTGATCGACTATCTGCATGACGCACAGGGACGGATCGTGGAGATCGGCGTACGCGCCCACGGCTCTCTACCGCGCAACCCGGAGGGCGGATCGCTGCGACAGAGGATGGTCCATGGCGTGCTGTATCACCCCTTCGGTGGTCCGGCGCAGTGGACGACCGGCAACGGCCGACAGCTGGTGCGCACGCTGAACCTGAGCGGCCAGCCGGGCGTCGTGCAGGCGCAGACCGCAGATGGGACGCCGATCGACGGCCTGAGCCTCGGCTACGAGTTCGACGCGGCCGGCAACCTGGTGAAACTGCGCGACGGCAACCAGGCGGAGCCGCCGCAGCGCCTGTACCGCTACGATGGGCTCAACCGGCTGACCGAGGCGCGGGATGCCTCGGACGTGGTCTGGCAGAGCTACGGCTACGACCGGACCGGCAATCGCATGCGTGCAGGCAAGCGCGAGGTGGTCGCGCAGCAGGACTGCACCGGCGCCGCGCCGGGCGAGCCATGCACGCCGCTGCCGCCGATCACCCAATGGTCGACGCAGTCCTACGGCTACGGCGCCGGCACGCATCGCCTCAGCGCGACCACGGGCCGCGATCGCAGCCACGACAACGCCGGCAATCTCGTGCTGGATGCGCCTGCCGGCGTGGAAGTGATCGATCCACCGCCCGGTGGCGGTGGCGGCGAAACCGAAAGCGCGGCGTACGCAGGCACGCTGCAGCCGATGGAGGGCGAGAGCACGAGTGCCGGCCACGACACGGAATCGGGCCCCGCACCGCCCGGCGCGTTGACCCGGACCTACAGCTACAGCGCCGCCAACCGCATGAGCGGCACGGCCCTGGGCGGCGAACACCTGATGAGCTACCGCTACAACGGTGCCGGGGAGCGGGTGTATCGCACAGGCAGCGGCAAGACGGTGCACACGCTGTACGACGGATCGGGCCGCTGGATCGGCGACTACGATGTCAACGGCACGGTGATCCAGCAGGCGATCTGGCTGGGCGATCTTCCGGTCGGCTTGCTGGCCACAGACAGCGGCGACATCACCCGGCTGTACACGATCGAACCGGATGCGCTGGGCACGCCGCGGGTCGTGGTTGACCCGGCCCGCGGCACACATGGCACGGTCGTCTGGCGCTGGGAACTGAGCGGGGAAGCCTTCGGCGACGAGAAACCGAACGAGGACCCCGACGGCGACGGCATCGCCTTCGTGCTGGATCTGCGCTTCCCGGGCCAGCAGTACGACAGCGCGTCTGGGCTGAACTACAACTACTTCCGGGATTACGAGCCGAGCGTGGGGCGGTATGTGCAGTCGGATCCGATCGGGCTGGCGGGCGGGATGAGTACGTATGGGTATGTGGGAGGCGATCCCTTGGCTTACTCTGATCAGTATGGCCTGCAGCGGACGCTTCGCTCCTTGCCAATGAATTCGCCTAGCGCTACTTCCTACAGGCTTGATGATCCGGAATTTCAGCGCGACTTCGGCAATCTGCTCGAAACGGGGGCATGGAACGGCGTAAGTATTTTATTGGGTAATCCTTACATCCAATCCGTACAAAATGCGCTGCTGGCTTTTTCAAAGATGCCGAGAAGCTTGACGCCGAATCAGCAGAAATTCTGGAGAAGATACTGTGCAGGAACCGATGACCCATGTAATGCGATCAAAACTGCTGTTATGCAGGCTATGTCGATGGCGCGAAAGAAGCAGTCCAGCATGTTTCTTGATGATCGAAAGCTGTATTTGCATGCGTTTGCGACCCCTAACAGAGCGGTAACTGGGACGAATACGACATGGCTTAACCATTCGGATGATCTTGATGCGCGTATTCTTGCAATTCAAGAAATGATTGCTGTCGGCAAGGCTA
>JBIJBH010000273.1:0-5497 GCA_044345315.1 Lysobacteraceae bacterium | reverse complement strand
ACCACCACCGGCAACAAGGACGTGATCACCTACGACCACATGCTCGGCATGAAGGATCAGGCGATCGTCTGCAACATCGGCCACTTCGACAACGAGATCCAGGTCGACCGCCTGAACACCAGCGGCGCCGAGAAGATCAACATCAAGCCGCAAGTCGACAAGTACAAGCTGCCGAACGGTCGCGAAATGTTCCTGCTCGCCGAAGGCCGCCTGGTCAACCTCGGCTGCGCCACCGGCCATCCGAGCTTCGTGATGTCCAACTCGTTCTCGAACCAGACCCTCGCCCAGATCGACCTGTGGGCGAACAAGGACTTCTACGAGTCGAAGGTCTACATCCTGCCGAAGAAGCTCGACGAGGAAGTCGCGCGCCTGCATCTGGAGAAGATCGGCGTGAAGCTGACCACGCTCACCCGCGAGCAGGCCGAATACCTCGGCGTGCCGGTCAGCGGCCCGTTCAAGCCGGATCACTACCGCTACTGATCGCGGGATTTCCTCCGCGATGTGTCACCTCGACGGGCGCTTCGGCGCCCGTCGTCGTTTCGGCTCACGCACGGCGCACGAATGCGCCCGTCGCACGGTTCACACCCTCCGCTTCTCCAACTTCCGCGCCAAGGTCCGCCTGTGCAAGCCAAGGCGCCTTGCGGTTTCGGAGATGTTGAAACCGGTTTCGACCAGGGTCTCGTGGATCCGTTCCCATTCGAGCGTCTTGATCGAGGTCTTGCGCGCGCTGACCTGCACGTCGACATCGCCGGCGCCGCGATCGAAGGCCGCTTCGATGTCGTCGGTATTGGACGGCTTGGCCAGATAGTGCATCGCGCCGAGCTTGATCGCCTCGACCGCGGTGGCGATGCTCGCATAGCCGGTCAGCACGACGATCAGCATCTCCGGGTCGTGGGCATGCAGCGCCTTGACCCATGCCAGACCGGACGCATTGCCGGCCAGCTTGAGGTCGACCACCGCATGGGTCGGCGCGAACGCATCGAGGATTTCCGACAGCGGCTCGCTGCCGGAGGCGTGGCGCACGGCGTATCCGCGGCGCTCGAAGGAACGGGTCAGGGTCCGCGCGAACGCGGCGTCGTCCTCGACGATCAGCAGTCTGCGCTCATCGCTCATCGTCGTTCTCCGGCGCGGGCCGCAGCGACGGATCGGCGAGCGTGTCGCCGCCCTCGCCGATGGCGATCGCGGCCAGCGGCAGCGTCACCACCACCTCGGCGCCGCCGGCCGGCAGATTGCGCACGGCAAGCCGACCACCGAGGGTGCGGGCGACGTTCATCGAGAGAAACAGGCCGAGCCCGCCGCCGGCGCGCCCCTTGTTCGAGTTGTAGGGGGCGCCGATGCGCTCGAGGATCTCCGGCTGGAACCCGGGGCCGGCGTCGCGGACCTCGAACACGAGATCGTCGCCGCGCGTGCTCGCGGTGAGTTCGACGCGCTGCGGCGAGGCTTCCAGCGCGTTGTCGAGCACGTTGAACACCATCTGCCGCAGACCGGCGTCGGCGATGATCCACGGATTCCCGGCGCAGCGGCGCCGATAGCGGAAATCGGAGGGATCGCTGAGCGCGCGCCACTGTTCGGCGAGCTCGTCGAGGAACGCGTGCAGCGTGGTCTGCTCCGGCGCCTCGCCGCGGGTCTCGCCGGCGGCCAGCAGGATGTTGGTGACGATCGATTTGCAGCGCGCCACCTGGATCTGCATTTCCTGCAGGTCGTGGAAGATTTCCGCTTCCGACGACATCGACGGCAGATGCTGCCAGTCGCCGAGGATCACCGACAGCGTCGACAGCGGCGTGCCCAGCTCGTGCGCGGCGCCGGAGGCCAGCAGCCCCATGCGCACGATGTGCTCTTCTTCGGCCGCGCGCTGGCGCAGCTCGGCCAGACGCGCATCGCGTTCGCGCAGGATGCGGCCGATGCGGGTGATGAACACCACCAGCAGCGCCGCGATCAGCACGAAACAGATCAGCAGCCCCTGCACGTAGGGCGCATCGAGCCCGCCGTACAGATCGACCTCGATACGGGTCGGGCTGGGCACCGCGATCTGCACCGCGACCCCGGCGACCGTCGCCGCGGCGACGACCCAGTTGCCGGGCGGCTGCAGCAGGACCGTCGCCAGCGCCACCTGGAGCAGGAACAGGAACACGAAGGGATTGGCTATGCCGCCGCCGAGATACAGCTGGAACGCCAGCGAACCCACATCCACCAGCAGCGCCGCGAGCAGCGCGGTGTTCGACACGGGGCCCCGGCGCCACCACAGGAACTGGCTGCCCAGATTGAACAGCGCCAGCGCCGCGAGCGTGCCCAGCATCCAGTGCAGCGGCAGGGCGATGCCGAGCCAGAAATGAACGACGAGGATCGTGACCAGTTGGCCGATCACCGCGATCCAGCGCAGTTGGATGAGCTGCTGCATACTGCGCAGCCCCGCGTGCGGCGCCTGGACGAGGCCGCGCGGGCCGGACGAGAGGCCACTGCCGTGCCCCCGGTCGGAGTCCGGGCCGAGCGTCGCGCGGATCGTGCCGGAGGCGGAAGAGGCCTGCATGGGGGACCTGCCGCGTCAGGGAGGCGACGCGTCGCGCCCATCTTGCCGCAATCGCCGCGACGATACGAGCAGCGCTGCAGCCGCCGCCACGGTCAGCAGCGCCATGCCGAACCAGGTCAGCGCATAGATCAGATGCGAATCGCGGAAGCGCACGACGGTCATCCCGCCGCGGGGCCATCCGGCCGCACCCGGCGCAGCGGCAGCGTCGACGAAGAACGGTGCGACCTCGGCAGCGGGGAGGCTGCGATGCTGGGCGATCGCGGCGACATCGCGCGAATACCAGCGCTCGGCGGCGGGATCATTGCGGCGCAGGAAGCCGCCCACCGGTTCGGTCATGCGCAGCAGGCCGATCACTTCGACGGGCCCGGTCGGGAGCGGGCTCGCAGTCTCGCCGGTCGGCACGAAGCCGCGGTTCACGAACACGATGTCGCCGTCCGCGGTGCGCAGCGGCGCCAGCGACCACGCGCCTGCGCCCAGCTCGGTGACCGCGAGCGTGGGGGTTTCGGGCACCGGCAGATACGCGCCCGTCAGACGCACGCGGCGATATCCGTCGCGCGCCTCGGTGACGTCCGCCCCCGCGGCGCGCTGCGGCGGCGGCACCGGTGCGGCGTGGATGCGCGACTCGACCCGCGCGATCAGCGCATCCTTCCAGTGCATGCGCTGCACCTGCCACACGCCGAGCGCGACGAAACCGCAGAAGGCGCAGACCAGAAACACCGCCAGCGCGACCGTCCGCGCGCGGATCGGGCGCCGGGCGGGCGCGACGACGGCGGCGACGGTCGGGGCTGCGGTCACGGCAGACTCTGCATGTTCTGCATGTCGTGGTCGCTCGGCATCATGTTGCTGTTGAGATGGTGCATGACCCACAGCGAACCGCTGAGCACAATCACCACCAGCACCGTGGTGAACACCAGCGCCAGCAGGTTCCAGCCGCCTTCGGACCGGGCGTTCATGTGCAGGAAATAGACCATGTGCACGACCACCTGCACCGCGGCGAAGCCGAGCAGCACGACCGACAGGACCGTGGGATGCGACGTGACCCCGCCCATGACCAGCCCGAAGGGAATGGCGGTCAGCACTACCGACAGCAGGAAGCCGTTGAGATACTCGCGCGCGGAGACGTGCGGAATGCCGTCGTCGTCGTGGCCATGATCGTCATCGGCATGCACGCCGTGGGCATGCCCGGCGGCCCCGGGGCGATCGTGTTCCGGATGCGAGGCGGGATGGCTCATGGCAGTACGCCCATCAGATAGACGAAGGTGAAGACGCCGATCCACACGACGTCGAGGAAATGCCAGAACATCGACAGACAGGCCACCCGTCGCCGGTTGGCGGCGGTCAGGCCGTAACGCGAGACCTGCACGCACAGCACGATCAGCCAGATCACGCCGAACAGGACGTGCAGGCCGTGGGTGCCGACGAGCGCGAAGAAGGACGACAGGAACGCGCTGCGCTGCGGCCCGGCGCCGAGGTGGATCAGATGCGCGAACTCGTAGATCTCGACGGCGAGGAAGGCCGCGCCGAGCACGCCGGTGACGATCAGCCAGCGCACGGTGCGGCGCGCATCGCGCTTCTGCATCGCGATCATCGCGTAGCCGTAGGTGATCGAGGACACCAGCAGGATCGCGGTGTTGAGCGCGATCAGCCGCAGATCGAACAGATCCGCGCCGGACGGGCCGGCCGCGTAGTTGCGGCCGAGCACGCCGTAGGCGGCGAACAGGCACGCGAAGATCATCAGATCGCTGAGCAGATAAACCCAGAACCCGAGCAGCGTTCCGTTCTGCGGGTGATGCCGGCCTTCGAGATCGAGGAACACCGGGCGGCCGTCCTCCCGATGCAGTGCGACGGCGTCAGACACGGGCGGCCTCCAACTGCGCGGTACGCAGGCGCTCGGTGGCTTCGACTTCGGCGGCGGGGATGTGGTAATCGCGGTCGTAGTCGAAGCTGTGGTAGATCGCGTAGGCCACGATCGCCACGAGGCTCGCGACCGCGGCCCACCACACGTGCCAGACCAGGGCGAAGCCGCAGGCCGTGGACAGCGCGGCGAGGACGACGCCCGCGCCGGTGTTCCTGGGCATGTGGATGTCGAGGAAGCCCGAGGTCGGGCGCACGAAGCCGCGCCGCTTCATGTCCCACCAGGCATCGGTGTCGTGCACCACCGGCGTGAACGCGAAGTTGTAGGCGGGCGGCGGCGACGAGGTGGACCATTCCAGCGTGCGGCCGTCGCAGGGATCGCCGGTGAGATCGCGCAGCGATTCGCGGCGACGGAAGCTGATGTAGATGCAGAACAGGAACGCGGCGATCCCGATCGCGATCAGCACCGCGCCGAACGCGGCGATCTGGAACCAGATCTGCAGCGACGGATCCTCGAAGTGGCTCATCCGGCGGGTCACGCCCATCAGGCCGAGGACGTACAGCGGCGTGAACGCGAACCAGTAGCCGGCCAGCCAGAACCAGAACGAGACCCGGCCCCAGAAGTCGTCGAGCTTGAAGCCGAAGGCTTTCGGGAACCAGTGGGTCATCGCCGCGAACAGCCCGAACACCACGCCGCCGATGATCACGTTGTGGAAGTGCGCGACCAGGAACAGGCTGTTGTGGAGCACGAAGTCGGCCGGCGGCACCGCCAGCAGCACGCCGGTCATGCCGCCCACGGTGAAGGTGACCATGAAACCCATGGTCCACAGCATCGGCACCTCGAAACGGATCCGGCCGCGATACATCGTGAACAGCCAGTTGAAGATCTTCGCACCGGTCGGGATCGAGATGATCATCGTGGTGATGCCGAAGAACGAGTTGACGCTGGCGCCCGATCCCATGGTGAAGAAGTGGTGCAGCCACACCAGGTAGGACAGCACCGTGATGCAGACCGTCGCGTAGACCATCGACGAATAGCCGAACAGGCGCTTGCCGGAGTACGTGGAGACGATCTCGGAGAACACGCCGAACAGCGGCAGGATCAGGATGTAGACC
>JBIJBH010000274.1:0-5497 GCA_044345315.1 Lysobacteraceae bacterium | reverse complement strand
CGCGCGGACGACACGCGCATCGCCGGGGGACACATGACCGATTGGTACTACCACGCGCCCGGGCAGGGCAGGGTCGGCCCGCTGACCGCGGACCAGATGCGCCGCCTCTACCGCGAGCGGACGATCGTGCGCGACACCCTGGCCTGGCACGAGGGCCTGCGCGAATGGCAGCCGCTCGAACGGCTGATCGAAGAACTGGGCCTGACCGGCGTCGAGCCGGACATGAGCCGGCCGCCGCCGCCGCCGCCGCCGCGCCCGTCCGCGGCCGGCGCTTCGCACGCGGCGCGTCCGAGCGTGCACGTCGAGCCGCCGCCGTCCAACCGCACCGGCTGCATCATCGCGGTGGTGGTGGTCGGCATCGTCGGTCTGGTGCTGCTGGCGATCCTCGCCGCGATCGCGCTGCCGGCCTATCAGGATTACGTCGATCGCGCGAAGGCGGCCGAGTCCGCGCGCGCGCCATCGATGCTGCCGTCGCCGGCGGAACCGGCGATGGCGCCCGCGGACGCGGGCCGTTTCGATGCCGACAGGATGGAAGCCGTCGACGCGCTGGCCCGCGAGCTGGTCACGGCGTCGATGCGCGAGTTCTACGCCGCCAACGGCAACGTCTGTCCCGATACCTACGAATTCGAGCGGATGATGGTCCGTTACCCGCGCTATCAGGGCAGCCGCGAAGATGGATGGTTCGGCATCGATCCGGCGAATCCGGTCAACGGTACCTGCGCCTACCGGGTGAGCTTCATGGGTCTGGGCGCGGAAGTGAAGGGCCGGACCGTCCAGTACGACGCGACAGTGGCCGCCGACGGCAGGGTCGACCTGTATTGCCGCAACATCGATCTGCCGGCCGGCTTCGCGCCGCCGCGCTGCGGAGCCTGAGCCATGCACCAGCCGCCCCCGCCGTTTCCCTCGTCCCCCGATCCGCGCGGCGCCGCGCCGCCGCCGGGCAAGCCGCCGGCATCGCGCGGCCTGTCCGGCTGCGCCATCGCCGCGATCATCGGCGCGGTCGTGCTGTTCTTCGGCATGTTCGTGGTCGCGATCCTCGCCGCGATCGCGTTGCCCGCGTATCAGGACTACGTCGCGCGCAGCAAGGTGCAGCAGGCCTATGCGCTCGTGCTCGGCCTGCAACCGCAGATCGAGGAGCTGCGGGCGCAGTCCGGGCGCTGTCCGGGCAACGACGAGATCGGCTACGGCGAGGACGCCACGATCGACCTCGGCGGCGCCGACAGCGCGACCGGCGGCCGGGCCTGGCTCACCGCCGGCGCGCTGGACAGCGGCGAATGCGTCATCGAACTGCGCTTCGAGGGCGTGTCGCCCAGGATCGACGGCCGGACCCTGGTGTTCGAATCCGGCGCCGACGGCTGGCGCTGTCTGGCCGGGACGCTCGAAGACCCGCAGCGGCCCATCGCCTGCCGTCGCGCCACGACCTCCGCCCCCTGAGCACGTCATCCCCGGGAGCAGGCATGACCGAGTGGTATTACAGCGACGCACAGCGCCAGCAGCACGGCCCGGTGGGGCCCGAGCATCTGGCCAACCTCCATGCCCGCGGCCTGCTGCCCGCCGAGACCCTGGTCTGGCGCGAGGGCATGTCCGAGTGGAAGCCCTGGCGCGAGATGATGCGTGAGGTCATCGTCGGCGGCCTGCCGGAGGACCCGCGCGCCGAAGCCCTGGTGCGCGCCGCCGAAGCCGCGCCCGACGATGGCGCCTATCGTCCCTACGCGATCGCCGAACGCTCGCCCTACGCGCCGCCGACCGCGCGCGTGGAGGCCGCCGCCGCGATCGTCCACGACGGTCACGTCGTCTACGCCCCCTTCTGGAAACGGTTCGCCGCGTTGGTGATCGACAATTTCCTGCTCGGCATCGTCGGCGGCATGATCGGAGCGGTGATCGGATTCAATCAGGCCATGAGCGGCGACTTCAGCGGCGATCTCTACACGCCCCTGGATGCCTTCATCCAGATCCTGTCGATGCTGATCGGCGCTTCCTATTTCGGCTGGATGTATTCCTCCTCGCGCCAGGCCAGCCTCGGCAAGATGGCGGTCGGCATCAAGGTGGTGCGCACCGACGGCTCGGCGATCGGCTTCTGGCGCGGTTTCGCCCGCTATTTCGCCGCCATCCCGAGCGCCCTGCTGTTGCTCGTGGGCTACCTGATGGCGCTGTTCACCGAGCGCAAACAGACGCTGCACGACCTGATGTGCGATACCCTCGTGGTCGACAGATACGCCTACACCGAGCACTGGGAACAGCAGCAGGAGGGCCTGGATGCGGTGACGATCGTGATCCTGGTGCTGTTCGGCCTGTTCGTGCTCGGCATGGTGGCGCTGCTCGCGCTGGCCGGCCTCGCCGTGCTCGGCATGGGTCGCTGAGTCCGTTCCGTTTTTTCGCTTCCCGACGCACCGCAACGAGTTTTCGAACATGACCGAGTGGTATTACAGCGACGCCCA
This sequence comes from Lysobacteraceae bacterium, assembly GCA_044345315.1. GTDB lineage: Bacteria > Pseudomonadota > Gammaproteobacteria > Xanthomonadales > Xanthomonadaceae > Lysobacter_I. Next base: position 3,059 of record JBIJBH010000274.1, on the reverse strand, counting down.
GCGTCAACAGCACGGCCCGGTGAACGCCGACACCCTCGCCGCCCTCCACGCCGGCGGCACGCTCACGCCCGACAGCCTGGTCTGGCGCGAGGGCCTGTCGGAATGGCGGCCCTGGCGCGAGATGATCGCCGAGGTGATGTCCGGTACGGCCACGACCGCGACGCGGGACCCGATGCTGTCGAGCTTCGACGCCCCGACCGTGCCCGCCGACGGGCGCAGCGAGCCCTGGCTGTCGATGCCGGCGGCCGAGCCGCTTGCCCCGCTCGCCGAGGCGTCGCCCTACGCGCCGCCGACCGCGCGGGTGGAGGAAGACCAGGCCGCCGTGGTCCGCGGCGGCAAGGTGGTCTACGCCGGCTTCTGGAAGCGCTTCGCGGCCTACTGCATCGACTACGTGGTGGTCACCGCCATCACCTACGCGGTCATGATCCCGGTGGCGCTGGTCGGCGCGATCGGCATCGGCGCTTCCGCCAGCGGCGACAACCCCGTCGCCAGCGGCGTGGGCATCGTCCTGATCGGACTGGGCTACCTGGTCGCGATCCTGATGCCGCTGCTGTATTTCGTGTGGATGCATGCCTCCCGCCATCAGGCCACCCTCGGCAAGCTCGCGGTGGGGATCAAGGTGGTGCGCGCCGACGGCGTCCGGATCTCGTTCTGGCGCGCCGTCGGCCGGATCTTCGCCACCATCCTCAGCACCCTGATCCTGTTCATCGGCTGGCTGATGGCCGGCTTCACCGAGCGCAAGCAGGCCCTGCACGACATGGTCTGCGACACCCTGGTGGTCGACAAATGGGCCTTCACCGAGCATCCGGAGTGGCAGCAGGAGGGCCTCGGGACCGTCACGATCGTGATCCTGGTGCTGGCCGGTCTGGCCGTGTTCGGCTTCCTGGCCATGTTCGCGGTGATCGGCGCGATCGCCGGCTCCGGCCTGAACTGACCGGCCGGATCCGGCCCGCCGAGCGCCCTCGCCGGGCCTGCGCGGGCCGGCCTTCGGGGCCTCCGCGGAGGCGCCCGGGCTCCGGGACGGCTTGACAGCCACCGCCCGGACGTGACACCACTAAAAAAGAGAACTGACCGACGCCCGGGCCTTCCCGGGCGTCGCCTTCTGGCCCGGCGGCCTCCGCACCGCCCGGCCGCCCCCCTTTCCGCCGTCCGGTTCAGTCCGGGCGGTGTTCGCCGGAACCCCCGCCCGCCATGGCCAAGAACCTCCTCATCGTCGAGTCGCCCGCCAAGGCCAAGACGATCAACAAATACCTCGGCAAGGACTTCCATGTCCTCGCCTCCTACGGCCATGTCCGCGACCTGGTGCCCAAGGAGGGCGCGGTCGATCCGGACCGCGGCTTCGCGATGCGCTACGAGCTGATCGAAAAGAACGAGAAGCACGTCGAGGCCATCGCCAAGGCCGCGAAGAGCGCCGAGGCCCTGTATCTGGCCACCGACCCGGACCGCGAGGGCGAGGCGATCAGCTGGCACATCGCCGAGATCCTCAGGGAGCGCGGCCTGCTCGAAGGCAAACCGCTGCATCGGGTGGTGTTCACCGAGATCACCCCGCGCGCGATCAAGGAGGCGATGAGCCATCCGCGCAAGATCGCCGCGCCGCTGGTCGACGCCCAGCAGGCGCGCCGCGCGCTGGACTATCTGGTCGGTTTCAATCTATCGCCGGTGCTGTGGCGCAAGGTCCAGCGCGGCCTGTCCGCCGGCCGCGTGCAGTCGCCGGCGCTGCGCATGATCGTCGAGCGCGAGGAGGAGATCGAAGCCTTCATCGCCCGCGAGTACTGGACCATCGAGGCCGAGTGCGCGCATCCGTCGCAGGGCTTCACCGCCAAACTGAACAAGCTGGACGGCAGGAAGTTCGAGCAGTTCACGGTCACCGACGGCGACACCGCCGAAGCCGCGCGCAAGCGGATCGTGGCCGCGGCGCAGGGCGTGCTGCAGGTCACCGACGTCGCCAGCAAGGAGCGCAAGCGCCGTCCGGCGCCGCCGTTCACCACCTCCACCCTGCAGCAGGAAGCGGCGCGCAAGCTCGGCTTCACCACCAAGCGCACGATGCAGGTGGCGCAGAAACTCTACGAGGGCGTGACCCTGGGCGAGGAAGGCACGGTCGGCCTGATCAGCTACATGCGTACCGACTCGGTCAGCCTGTCGATGGAAGCGCTGGGCGAGCTGCGCGACGTGATCGCCCGCGACTTCGGCACCCGCGCGCTGCCGGACAAGCCCAATTTCTATCAGACCAAGTCCAAGAACGCGCAGGAAGCGCACGAGGCGGTGCGCCCGACCTCGGCGCGGGTCGCGCGTTTCCTCAGCGACGACGAGCGCAAGCTGTACGAACTGATCTGGAAACGCGCCGTGGCCTCGCAGATGGTGCCGGCGACGCTCAACACGGTCAGCGTCGATCTGGCCGCCGGCCACGAGCACAGTTTCCGCGCCAGCGGCACGACCGTGGTCGATCCGGGCTTCCTCGCCGTGTACGAGGAAGGCAAGGACCAGAAGAACGCCGAGGACGAGGACGAGGGCCGCAAGCTGCCGGCGATGAAGCCCGGCGACCGCATTCCGCTCGACCGCGTGCACGCCGACCAGCATTTCACCCAGCCGCCGCCGCGCTTCACCGAAGCGGCGCTGGTCAAGGCGCTGGAGGAATACGGCATCGGCCGTCCCTCGACCTACGCCTCGATCATCCAGACCCTGCTGTTCCGCAAGTACGTCGAGATGGAGGGCCGCAGCTTCCGGCCCAGCGACGTCGGTCGCGCGGTCAGCAAATTCCTCAGCGGGCACTTCACCCGCTACGTCGACTACGACTTCACCGCGAAGATGGAGGACGAGCTCGACGCGGTGAGCCGCGGCGAAGAGGACTGGGTGCCGCTGATGGAGAAGTTCTGGACCCCGTTCAAGGAGTTGGTCGAACAGAAGACCGAATCGGTCGATCGCAGCGAAGCCACCGGCGCGCGCGAGCTGGGTACCGACCCGGCCAGCGGCAAGCCGGTCAGCGTGCGCCTGGGCCGCTACGGGCCCTACGCCCAGATCGGCACCGCAGAGGACGACGACAAGCCGACCTTCGCCTCGCT
>JBIJBH010000272.1:0-5508 GCA_044345315.1 Lysobacteraceae bacterium | reverse complement strand
GCCCTGCACGGTGAAGATCTCGGCGTTCTTCAGCAGCAGGTCCTTGCGCTCCATGCCCGGGCCGCGCGGCATCGCGCCGACCAGCAGGGCGTAGTCGGCGTCCTTGAACGCGACGTTCGGATCGTCTGTGCCGACCATGCCGGCGAGCAGCGGAAAGGCGCAGTCCTCGAGTTCCATCATCACGCCGCGCAGCGCGGCCTGGGCCTTCTCCAGCGGCAGTTCCAGCATCTGCAGGATCACCGGCTGGTCCTTGCCGAGCATTTCGCCGGAGGCGATGCGGAACAGCAGGGCGTAACCGATCTGGCCGGCGGCGCCGGTCACGGCAACACGGACGGGGGCTTTCATCAACGCGACTCCTCGGACATTTGAAATGTAGGGCGGGTCTTGACCCGCCATCGAAACTTTTCCGCAACGCCGCGAATGACCGGAGTCACTTCGAGGGCGTTCGGTGCGATCGGATTGCCGCAATGCCGGGTCGAGACCCGCCCTGCGACGCCTGTGTCACTGCAGTTCGGAGAAGAACTCCACGATGCGCGCCAGACCCGGCGCGAGCTGCGGCGTCGGGCAGGTGTAGCTGATGCGCAGCGCGCGCGGTTCGCCGAAGGCCGAGCCGGGCACGCAGGCCACGCCCTTGGTGTCGAGCAGCGCGTTGCACAGTTCGATGTCGTTGCCGACCTTCAGCCCGGTCGGGCCGTGGATCTTGCCGAAATACGCGCTGACGTCGGGGAAGACGTAGAACGCGCCCTGCGGCTTCGGGCAGACGATGCCGGGAATCCCGCGCAGCGCAGCCACGACTTCGTCGCGCTTGGCCTGAAATTCGAGATTCTTCTGCGTCGGCACGTCCTGCGGGCCGGTCAGCGCGGCGATCGCGGCCGCGGTGGTCAGCTCGGGAATGTTGGTGATGTGGTTGGAGTTCATCGTCACCACGGCGTTGGCCACCGCCTCGGGGCCGGCCATGAAGCCGACGCGCCAGCCGGGCATGCCGTAGGTCTTGGACAGCGAGTCGATGAAGATGACGCGGTCGCGCAGTTCCGGACGGACGTGCACGAAGTTGTGATAGCCGACGTCGTCGAACACCATGCGGTTGTAGATGTCGTCGGTGATGATCCAGGTGTCCGGATACTTCGCGACTACCTCGGCCAGCGCCGCGATCTCGTCGCGGGTGTAGACCATGCCGGTCGGATTCGACGGATTGTTGAACAGGAACACCTTCGGCTTCTTCGCCAGCGCGGCGTCGAGCTGCGCCGGAGTGAGCTTGTAGTCCTGTTCCGGCGGGCACGGCAGCAGATCGATCTTCGCGTCGACGATTTCGGCGATGTCGAGGTAGCTGGTCCAGTACGGCGTCGGGAAGGCGATGGTGTCGCCTTCGTCGAGCAGCACTTCGGCAAGGTTGTAGATCACATGCTTGGCGCCGATGCCGGTGGCGACGTTGGCGCGGCCGTAGCCGCTCAGGCCGATGGCCTCCATGTGTTTGATGAACGCGTCCAGCAGGGCGTCGGCGCCGCGGTTGCTGCCGTACTGGCCCGAATCCTTGTTGAGGGCCTCGCGCACCGCCTCGTAGACGTGGGGGCCGGGCAGGAAATTCGGGACGCCGATCGAAAAACTGATGATGTCGCGGCCTTCGGCCTTGAGGCGCTTGGCCTTTTCGGCGACGACCATGATCGCGCTGGGCTTGGCGCGACCGACGCGCCGGGCGAGCTGGGGCATGGGGGTTTGACCTGGGGAAGGTTTGGACTATTGTAGCCCCGCGTGTCCCGGGCCGCAGCATCCGAACCGCTGTCTCCTGGCGGAAAGCGGACCAAGCGCGGGGCGCGGCCCATCGACGCGACACCGCCGGCAGCGGGCCGGCCAAAGGGAGATGCCGTGAGTCATGCCGTCCGCACCCTGCGCTTCCGCTCCGTCCTGGCCTGTCTGGTCTTCGCCTGCTTCGCGATCGGCGCCGTCGGCACCGTCGATGCGGCGAAGCGGACCCGGGTGGCCACCGATGCCGAAGGCAATCCGCTGCGGATCGAAGGCAGCGTCGCGGTGATCGAACCGGACATCGAACTCTCGGAAGTCACCGCAGGCGGCCTGCAGGAACCGCGCAAGGAGTGGTCCGACACCGCGCGCCGGCTGTTCCCGGCCGAGGTGCGCGATCAACTGCAGGGCCAGCGCGTGGTGATGGTGCCCGATTACGACATCCCGGACGATCTGGATCCGGCCTCGCAGCTCGGACAGATCATCCGCCTCTACGACGTGGTCGCGTACAGCATCGCCGAATCGACCGCGCCCGGCTCGGTGCTGGCGACCAAGCGCGACGAGAAGGGCCGCCCGCGGATGGACTGGAGTCTCGGTCCCGGCGTATCGGTGCTGCGCGAGCAGACCGGCGCCGATTATGCCCTGTTCACCCTGATCCGCGACAGCTACACCAGCAGCGGCCGCGCCGCGCTGCGCGTGCTCGGCTTCGTCCTCGGCGGGGGCGACATCGGCGGTGGCGTCCAGTTCGGCGTGACCGCGCTGGTCGATCTGCGCACCGGCCAGGTGATCTGGCACAACATCCTCGCCAAGCAGACCGGCGACCTGCGTACGCCCGACGGCGCGCGCAAGACCGTGCGCCAGCTGCTCAACAAGTTTCCCGTGGAGTGATCCCCATGCGCGATCGGCGTCGATCTCTCGCGGTCACGCTCCTTTCCGCCGCCCTGCTCGCCGGCATCGCCGGCGCCGCGCCGCCGCCGCACATCCGGCCGGGCGAACGTCCGGTGCCGGGTTCGATCGAATCCGAGCTGTGGTACAGCATGGATCAGGCGGAGAAGGACATCCGCAACATGCCGCTGATCGTCCGCGACCCCGAACTGCAGCGCTACGTCGAAGGCGTGACCTGCAGGGTGGTCGGCGAGTACTGCAAGGACCTGCGCGTCTACATCGTCGACGTGCCGGTGTTCAACGCCTCGATGGCGCCCAACGGCGTGACCATGGTGTTCACCGGCGCGCTGCTGCGGATGCGCGACGAGTCGGAGCTGGCCACCGTGCTCGGTCACGAGTTCGCGCATTACAAGGCGCGGCATTCGCTGGAGTCCTACATGACGACCAAGCGCACGACCGCGTTCCTCAGCACCTTCGGCATCGTCTCGTTCGGCGCGGGCGTTCCGATCGCGGGCCAGATCGCCTATCTCGGCGGCATCGGCGGATTGTTCAAACAATCGCGCGACAACGAACGCGAAGCGGATGCGCTCGGCTTCGAGGCGGCCACCGCGCAGGGCTACGATCCGATGGCCGGCGTGCGGGTGTGGGAACGCATCCGCCGCGAGGAAACGGCGAGCGTGAGACATCGGGATCGTGTCGTGTTCGCCAGCCATCCGCAGTCGCGGGAACGCGTCGAGGACATCCGCGCCGCGGCGGCGAAGATCCAGGTCGCCCAGCCGGTCACCAACGCACCTGTCACCAACACGGAAGCCTATCGCGCGGCGATCAGGCCTTTCCTGGAACGCTGGATGGAAAGCGAACTGACGCTGCGCACCTACGACACCACGATCCAGGTGTTCAAGGAATTGAAGCAGGACGCGGATGCCGAGACCGCCGGCCTCGCCACGTTCTACCTCGCCGAAGCGCATCGCCGCCGCAACAAGGGCGAGGACATGGCGATCGCGGGTCGCCTGTACGCCGAAGCGCTGACCCTGCGCGGCACGCCCGCGGCGGCCTGGCGCGAGCACGGCATGCAGCTTCGCGCCAGCGGCGACCAGGCCGGCGCCGCCGCCGCCCTGCGCACCTATCTCGACACCGCACCGCAGGCGGGCGATGCCGCGGTCGTCAGACACTATCTCGACAAGCTGGAGGCCACGCCATGATTTCCCGGCCGCTGAAATGGCTGTTGCCGCTCGCGCTCGCGCTGCTGATGGCCGGCTGCGCCTCCACGCACGGGCTGCAGCGCAAGGGCGACGTGACCGTCTTCGACATGGTCATGACCAGCGGGCTCGACTGGTCCCGGATCCGGGGCCATCGCAGCGAAGTGTGGACCATCGACGGCGTGCAGCTGAACCGCCTGCTGATCTTTTCGAGGATCAGGCCCAACGAGGACATCTTCCAGCGCGCCCGGGAGCGCAAATCCCGCCCGGACGGCCTGTGGTATCGCCCGGGCATGCGCCTGGACGAACTGGAAAGCCTGATCGCCGACGGCTTCAACATCCAGAACGGCTGGACCGGCGTCCGCACCGCCAACCTGCGCCCGCACGCGTTCGGCAGCGCGGAAGGCATCCGTTTCGACATCGAGGCGACCTCGATCAGCGGCCTGATCTACAAGGGCACCATCGCGGCCGCCGAGCGCAACGGCCGGCTCAACGTGATCGTGTGGGTCGCGCCGAAGGAGTACTACCACGGCCGCGATGTCGCGGCGGTGGAGTCGATGCTGGACGGGATGCGCTTCAAGTAGGCGCGGATCAATCCGTCGACGACCGCACGCACCATGCGGTCGTGAGGATGGGCGCGAGGCGGGCGAGCCCGACGCGCCGCACGCACTCACTCCTTGAGTTCGTAGCCCCGCTCCGCCGCCAGCCGGCGCAACGTGTTCATGTGCTCGACCAGTTCGCTGTTGCCGCGGGTGAGCTTGATCGCGGCATCGCTCATCTGCATGCGGTTGCCGCTGAGCATCGCGCCGCGCATCTCCCTGCCGCCGTCGATCGCGGTCTGCAGCGCGCCCTGTATCCCTTGCAGGATCTTGCCGAATTCGGGCGTCTTCGCCTTGTAGGCCGAGACCGCGGCGGTGTTCTTCTCCATCATCGCGATCCACTCGTCGAGAATCGCGACCTGCTCCTCCGGCGTCCGGGCACGGCTCAGCCGCTGTTCGATGTCCCTGGACACGGTGTCGCGCATCGAGGCGGCGCTGTGGCGTTCGAAAGCTTCGATGTCGGCGGCCACCGGGTCCTGGAAGCAGCCGGCGGTGACCAGGGCGAGCAGCAGGGCGAGCAGGAGGCGGATGCGCATGGGAAGGCCGACGGCAGGTGGGCGAAGAGCGGATCACACCGGAACAACGAAAACGGCGGCCGGCACCGGACCGGTGCGGCCGCCGCGGGAAAATCGGTTCGCCGTGCCGGACCTCCGGGGTCAGGCGCCGGGGATCACGCCGCCAGAATCCTGTTCCACTCGGCCACGCGGTCGGCCTTGGCGTCCAGGGCGGCCTGGGCGTCGCCCTCGATCTTCAGCGACTTGATGGTGTCGCCCTGGCGGATGCTGTCGACCACGTCCATGCCCTCCAGCACCTTGCCGAAGACGGTGTGCTTGCCGTCCAGCCAGCCGCAGGGCACGTGGGTGATGAAGAACTGGCTGCCGTTGGTGTTGGGGCCGGCGTTGGCCATCGACAGCACGCCGCGCTCGTGGCGGACGCCGTTGTTGGCTTCGTCCTCGAAACGGTAGCCCGGGCCGCCGGTGCCGCGGCCCTGCGGGCAGCCGCCCTGGACCATGAAATCGGCGATCACGCGGTGGAAGATCAGGCCGTTGTAGAAGCCGCGCTGGGCCAGATTGACGAAGTTGGCGACG
>JBIJBH010000271.1:0-5511 GCA_044345315.1 Lysobacteraceae bacterium | reverse complement strand
ACATGCGCGCGACCATGAAGATGCCGGCGGTGACCATGGTCGCGGCGTGGATCAGCGCCGAGATCGGAGTCGGGCCTTCCATCGAGTCCGGCAGCCAGACATGCAGCGGCACCTGCGCCGACTTGCCCATCGCGCCGATGAACAGGCAGATGCAGATCAGGGTCGCCACCGACCAGGCATGGCCGCTGATGATCTCGACCGTCTGGCCGTTGCCGAGGATGGCCGGAGCGTTCTCGAACACGGTCTTGTAGTCGAGGCTGCCGAACCAGTACAGCACCGCGGCGATGCCGAGCAGGAAGCCGAAGTCGCCGACGCGGTTGACCAGGAAGGCCTTGAGGTTGGCGAAGATCGCGGTCGGCCGCTTGTACCAGAAGCCGATCAGCAGGTACGACACCAGACCCACCGCTTCCCAGCCGAAGAACAGCTGCAGGAAGTTGTTCGACATCACCAGCATCAGCATCGAGAACGTGAACAGGCTGATGTAGCTGAAGAAGCGCTGGTAGCCCGGATCCTCGGACATGTAGCCGATGGTGTAGACGTGCACGAGCAGCGAGACGAAGGTGACGACCACCATCATCATCGCGGTCAGCTTGTCGACCATGAAGCCGACATGGGCCTCGTAGCCGGCGACCTGGAAGAAGGTGTAGACGTTCTCGTTGAACGGCGTCGCGCCCTGCAGCAGCTGCCACAGGACGTAGATCGACAGGCCGCAGCTGATCGCGACACCGAGGATGGTGACGGTATGCGCGCCGGCGCGGCCGATGCGGCGGCCGAACAGGCCGGCGAGGATCGCGCCGAACAGCGGCGCGAGCACGACCGCGAGCAGGACGGATTTGGAGATGACATGCTCCATCGCAGTATGGTCCATACCGTTTGCCGTCAGCCTTTGAGGGTATCGATTTCGGTCACGTTGATCGTCCGCCGGTTGCGGAAGAGCGTGACCAGGATGGCGAGACCGATCGCGGCCTCGGCGGCGGCGACGGTCAGGATGAAGAACACGAAGATCTGACCGGTCGGATCGCCGAGATGGCGCGAGAAGGCGATGAAGTTGATGTTGACGCTGAGCAGCATCAGCTCGATCGACATCAGCAGGATGATGACGTTCTTGCGATTGAGGAAGATGCCGGCGAGGCTGATGCAGAACAGCACCGCGCCGAGCGCCAGATAATGCCCGAGGGCGAGCGCACCCATCACGACTTCACCTCCCCGCCCGCGGCGGTGGCGTTGGCGCCGGAAGCCGTGGCGTCGGCGGCGGCATCGCCCGCAGGACGCTCGGCCGGCATGCTGACCATGCGGATGCGATCGCTGGCGCGAACCCGCGCCTGCTCCGCCGGATCCTGCTGTTTCACGCCCGAACGGCGGCGCAGGGTCAGCATCACCGCGGCGATGACCGCGACGGTCAGGATCACCGCGGCGATCTCGAACGGCAGCAGGTATTCGGTGAACAGCGTGCGCGCGATCCATTCGGTGTTCGAGAGGCCCTGGGCCTCGGCCGGATCGGGACCGAAGGCGGTCGCCATCTGCGCCTTCACCCCGATCAGGATCAGCATCTGGATCAGCATCACCACCGCGACCAGCAGGCCGAGCGGCAGATAGCGCACGAAGCCCTCCCGCAGCGGCGCGACATCGATGTCGAGCATCATCACCACGAACAGGAACAGCACCATCACCGCGCCGACGTAGACCAGGATCAGCGCGACACCGAGGAACTCGGCGCCGGCCAGGATCCAGGTGCAGGCGACGGTGAAGAAGGTGAGCACGAGGCACAGCGCGGCGTGCACCGGGTTGCGCACGGAGATCACCGCGACCGCCGAAACGACGGCGACAGCGGCGAACACCAGGAATGCGAGAGTGGCGAAGTCCACGGGGGTCCTCAACTGGGCATGCTTATCGGTAGGCGGCGTCGGCGGCGCGACGGTCGGCGATTTCCTTCTCGAGGCGATCGCCGATCGCAAGCAGCTGCGGCTTGGTCACCACGTTCTCGCCGCGCTTCTCGAAGTGGTACTCGTGCAGATGCGTCTCCACGATCGAGTCGACCGGGCAGGACTCCTCGCAGAAACCGCAGAAGATGCACTTGAACAGGTCGATGTCGTAGCGCGTGGTGCGGCGGGTGCCGTCGGCGCGCTGCTCGGAGTCGATGGTGATCGCCAGCGCCGGGCAGACCGCTTCGCACAGCTTGCAGGCGATGCAGCGCTCTTCGCCGTTGGGATAACGGCGCAGCGCGTGCAGACCGCGGAAACGCGGCGACTGCGGGGTCTTTTCCATCGGGTACATCAGCGTGTACTTGGGACGGAACAGATAGCGGAAGGTCAAGGCCATGCCCTGGAACAGCTCCAGCAGCAGCAGACTCTTGAAGTAGGACACGACTTTTGACATCACTGGCCCGCCTCGAAAACCTTGTAGAACACCAGCAGCGACGTGACCGCGATCCAGCCGATGGTCAGCGGAATGAACACCTTCCAGCCCAGGCGCATGATCTGGTCGTAGCGGTAGCGCGGGAACGAGGCGCGGAACCAGATGAACAGGCTGGCGAACACGAACACCTTGAGGAACAGCCACGGCCAGCCGCCCTTCCAGATCCAGTCGACCCACGGCGAGACGTCGGCGGTGATCCAGCCCTGCAGCGGGCTGAGCCAGCCGCCGAGGAAGAAGATCGCGGTCAGGAAGCTGACCAGGATCATGTTGGCGTATTCGGCCAGGAAGAACAGCGAGAACTGCGAGCCCGAATACTCGACCATGTGACCGGCGACGATTTCGGACTCGCCTTCGACCACGTCGAACGGCGCGCGGTTGGTCTCGGCCACGCCGGAGATGAAGTACACGCCGAACAGCGGCAGCAGCGGCAGCCAGAACCATTCGAGGAAGCCGGCGTTGCCGGACTGCGCGACCACGATGTCGGTCAGGTTGAGGCTGCCGGCCGCCATCATCACGCCGACCAGGGCGAAGCCCATCGCGATCTCGTACGACACCACCTGCGCGGCGCAGCGCATCGCGCCGAGGAAGGCGTACTTCGAGTTCGAGGCCCAGCCGGCGAGGATCACGCCGTACACGCCGAGCGAGGTCATCGCCAGCAGGTACAGCAGACCGGCGTTGGCGTTGGACAGCACCAGCCGCGCATCGAACGGCACCACCGCCCAGGCCGCGAACGCCGGCACCAGCGCGATCATCGGCGCGAGGATGAACAGCGGCTTGTTGGCGCTGGAGGGCTGCAGCACTTCCTTGAACAGCAGCTTGAACACGTCGGCGAAGGCCTGGAGGATGCCCCAGCCCACGTACATCGGCCCGTGGCGGACGTGCATCCAGCCGATCAGCTTGCGTTCCCAGACCACGTAGAAGGCGACGGTCACGATCACCGGCATGGTGATGGCGAGGACCTTCAGCACGATCCAGGCGAGCGCGCCCATGGTGCCGTAGGCGAGCAGCCAGTCGCGCACGCCGTCGAACATCATCTCCATCAGTTCACCCCCGTCGCGCGCACGCGGCCGGCGCCGAGCGCGGCGGTCGCGCCGTGGCCGGATTCGACCCAGGCCGCGCCCTGCGCGACCCGATCGTCGATCACGACCGGCAGGGTCGCGGTCCCGACGCCGTTGTCGAGTTTCGCCATCGCGCCTTCGGCGAGACCGGCGGCCGCGGCATCGGCCGGATGCAGGATCACGCGCGGACCGGCATTGAGCGGATGCGCCTGCAGCGCGGCGGCGCGGCGGACGGTCGCATCGACGCGATAGATCGCTGGCGACACCGCCAGTTCGAGGCCCTCGCCTGCCGTGGCCGGAGCCGCCGAAGCGGCGACCGTCACCTGGCGCGGAGCGACCTGCGCACCGGCGAGATCGGTGAACGCGAAGCCGGGCGCGTCGAGCGCGGCGCCGAGCGCACGCAGCACGCGCCAGCCCGGACGCGCTTCGCCCGGCAGCTTGCCGCCGGCGATCGCGCGCTGGTCGCGGCCGTCGAGATTGGTCAGGGTGGCGTCGATCTCGGGCAGCGCGCCGATCGGCAGGATCACGTCGGCGACCGCGCGGGTCGAAGCGCAGGCGTAGTGGCTGAAGGCGACGACCTTGGCCGACCCCAGCGCCTTGAGCGCGCGCGCCTGATCGGCGAAGTCCAGACCCGGCTCGATGCCGTACAGCACATAGGCCTTGCGCGGATCGGCGAGCATCGCCTGCGCGTCGCGCGCGGTCGGCAGCACGCCCATGCGCGTGAGGCCGAGCGCATTGGCGCCCTGCGGGATGCGGCACAGCGCGGCGCCGTGGGCGGCAGCGAATGCGGCCGCGGCCTTGCGGATCGCGGCGGCGTGGATCGAGTTCTCCGCGACCGCGCCGAGGATCAGCGCGATCCGCGAAGCGCCTGCGGGCTGCAGCGCTTCAAGCGCAGCGGCCAGCCGCGACGGCGGCACGATGGTCTTCGAAGCCGTGCGGAAGGTGAAGTCGAAATCGACCGGATTGATCACGTGGATCTTCGCGCCGCGCCGGGCCGCCTGATGCAGGCGCTGATGCAGCAGCGGAATCTCGTGACGCAGATTGGAACCGACCAGCACGATGGTGTCGGCGGACTGGAGCTCGGCAACGGGCATCGCGAACGGCGCGGCGACCGCGCCGTCGGACAGATCGTGCGCGGCGATCCGGTGATCGAGATTGCCGCTGCCCAGCGCATCGGCCAGACGCGCCAGCAGCGCGCCCTCCTCGTTCGAGGTAGACGGATGGACGAGCACGCCCAGATCGTCGCCGCGATGCGCGCCGAGAATCCCGGCCGCGTGCGCGATCGCTTCCTCCCACGAGGCTTCGCGGAAGCTTTCGCCGTCGCGGATCAGCGGCTTGCGCGCGCGGTCTTCGGCGTCCAGACCCTGATGCGAATAGCGGTCGCGATCCGACAGCCAGCACTCGTTGACCGCCTCGTTGTCGCGCGGCACGGTGCGCATCACGTCGCCGCGGCGCACGTGCAGGAACAGATTGCTGCCCAGCGCGTCGTGCCAGCCGAGCGACTCGCGCGCGACCAGCTCCCACGGGCGGGCGCGGAAGCGGAACACTTTGTTGGTCAGCGCGCCGACCGGACAGACATCGATCACGTTGCCCGACAGCTCGGTGGTCAGCGGCTTGCCGTCGTAGGTGCCGATCTGCAGGTTCTCGCCGCGCTGCATGCCGCCCAGCTCGTAGGTGCCGGCGATGTCCGCGGTGAAGCGCACGCAGCGCGTGCACTGGATGCAGCGGGTCATCTCGGTGGCGACCAGCGGACCGAGATCTTCGTCGGCGACCACGCGCTTGCGCTCGGCGAAACGGCTGACCGAGCGGCCGTAGCCCATCGACAGGTCCTGCAGCTAGCACTCGCCGCCCTGATCGCAGATCGGGCAATCCAGCGGATGGTTGACCAGCAGGAATTCCATGACGTTGCGCTGGGCCTTCAGCGCCTTTTCGTTGCGCGTGAAGACCTTCATGCCGTCGGCCACCGGCGTGGCGCAGGCCGGCTGCGGCTTGGGCATCGGCCGGCCGCCCATTTCGGCGTCGACCAGACACATGCGGC